>DASSEB010000284.1:0-12228 GCA_035696765.1 Pyrinomonadaceae bacterium
GCGGAAAACCAGGAGACGCGCGATTCGGGTTTCTATCGCGACAAAGTCAACAGCGATGCTCCACCGCAGAAACTGCTGATAGCGGCGAAGGATTTCGGCAATCCGACGAAGGCGAAGGATGCGGACGTTTTGATCATGACGGCTTCGCGGTTCGATCAGTTTCCCGATGTATGGGTGACGAACAACACGTTCCGGGAGTTGAAGCGCGTCAGTAACGGCGACGCGCAACGTGCGCCGTACAACTGGGGCACGGCGGAGTTGGTGAGTTTCAAAAACGTCGACGGCGTGCCATTGAAAGGCGTGCTACTTAAGCCAGACAACTTCGATCCGAAAAAGAAGTACCCGATGCTGGTCTATATTTATGAACGGCTGTCGCAGGACTTGCATCAGTTTCGCAACCCCGGGCCGGGCACGTCGATCAATCCTACCTTTTACGTCAGCAACGGCTATCTCGTTTTCATGCCCGACATCGTTTACACGATCGGCTATCCGGGTCAGAGTGCGTTGAAATGCGTGTTGCCGGGAATTCAGGCGGTGGTCGATAAAGGCTACGTGAACGAGAACGCGATCGGCATTCAGGGACACAGTTGGGGTGGTTACCAGATCGCGTACATGGTTACGCAGACCAATCGGTTCAAAGCCGCTGCGCCGGGCGCCCTCGTGGCAAACATGACGAGTGCTTACAGCGGAATTCGTTGGGGCACGGGATTGCCGCGACAGTTTCAGTACGAACGTTCACAGTCGCGCATTGGCGGCAGCCTGTGGGAGTATCCGCTGCGCTTTCTCGACAACTCGCCGATCTTTCGCGCGGACCGCGTCGAGACGCCGCTGCTGATGATTCACAACGATGAGGACGATGCGGTGCCGTGGTACCAGGGCATCGAATACTTCCTCGCGCTGCGACGCCTCGGCAAGGAAGCGTACTTGTTTTCTTACAACGGCGAGAAGCACGGGCTACGGAAGCGAATCAATCAGAAGGACTACACGCGACGCTTGCAGGAGTTTTTCGATCACTTCCTGAAGGGCGCTCCCGCGCCGGAGTGGATGGAGAAAGGCATTCCGTACTTGCAGCGCGAGAAAGAGAAGGAAAAATACAGGACCACGGATGGACACTGATCAAAAAACCGGATTTAAATCGGGATTTAAATCGGGATCTAAGATCCGTTTTATCCGTGGTTGATTCTTAGCTTGGCTTCGAGGTTCTCGCGGCGTGTGCGACTGAGCCGCAGTTGCCTTCCATCTTCGAGCACTACGATGTAGTCGCCGTTGAAGTGCGGCTGCAGTTCCTTGATCCGTTCGAGATTGACGATGATGGACCGGTGAATGCGAACAAACTTCTCCGGATCGAGCTGGCCTTCAAGGTCGTGCATCTTTTCGCGCAGCAGGTGCGCCTTGCGGCCGACGTGCAACTTCGCGTAGTTGCCCTCCGCTTCGATGAAATCTATCTCGTCAACCTTCAGCAGCACCACCCGCCCTGAAACTTTGATCATCAGCCTCGTTAGATAACTCTTCTGCTGTGTCGAGCCTTTGCGTTCGCTTTCGCGTTGTTCGAGCAACGCCAGCAACCGGTTACTCAGCCTGTCGATCTCTCGCGCTTCGATCTGCGACTTCGCCCGTTTCAGCGCGTGCGCAAATCGCTCGTCGTCAAAAGGCTTTAGCAGGTAGTCGAGCGCGTGAACGTCGAAGGCCTTCAGAGCATACTGATCGAACGCCGTCACAAAGATGATCGCTTGAATATGGTCGGGACCGGCGTGGGCCAACACGTCGAAGCCGTCCATCTCCGGCATCTGGATGTCGAGAAAGATCAGATCAGGCGACAAGGAGTTGATTGCTTTCACAGCTTCACGGCCGTTGCGACACTCGTCGAGAATTTCGATCTGCGGGTCCTTCTCGAGCAGCAGGCGGAGATTGCGACGCGCAAGCGGCTCGTCGTCGACAATCAGCGTCTTTATCCTGGCGGAACTGCTAAGACTCATGAGCATTTCTAAACGGAAGCACAATCACCACCTCAACGCCTCCGCGGTCGCGATTACGAATATCAAACTGGTGATCGTCATTGTAGAGTTGCTGTAGACGCGCCGCGGTATTGGCGAGACCAATCCCCTTGCTGCCTTTCAATTGCCAGTCATCAGGCAAGCCGGCGCCGTTGTCGTACACAGTTACGTGCAGATGACCGTCTGCAACAGCAGAAGTAATCCCAATCAGGCCCGAGTCGGTCGTGCGAGCAAGTCCGTGCCGCAGTGCGTTTTCCGTGAGCGGCTGAAGCATCAGGTTCGGGACCATCGCTTTCGTCGTCTCCGGAGCGATGTTGAACTCGACCTGAAGCCGATCGGAAAACCTCATCTCCTGAATACTCAGATACAGCTTGATGAAGGCGAGCTCTTCTCTCAGTTCGACTTCCTGTCGCGCGGAGTGATCGAGCGTGTGACGCAACAGATCGCTGAGGCCGACGAGCATGCTGACCGCTGCCTGGTTCTTGTTATCACGAACGAGGCCCACGATGCTGTTCAGCGTGTTGAATAGAAAGTGTGGATGCAACTGCATTCGCAGCGAATCCAGTTGCGCTTGCGCGAGCTGCGTCTCCAGCCGTGTGGCCAACACTTCGCGCTCGCGATACTTGCGATGGTAGTCGAGCGCATAACAGATTCCGATCACGCCGCCGTAGACCAGCAAGTCAGAGCCGAAGGAGCTTTGCATGCGCGAAAGGAAGCGAGGCCAAAACGCCGCGGGGCTGGCGCCCATGTTGTCGAAAGGTTTGACGGTTAAAGTGATTGCCGTCGCCGCTGCGCTATGAATAACGGAGATGAGCACGAACGCCGGCAAGTGAACGAGCAAACTCCGTTTCCATGCTTCACCGATAAGCGAGTAACGGCGCGCCAGCCAGATCATGGCGGGCGTGAGTGGCGCCCACGCCAGCCACATCAGGATTCCCCATGAAAAGACGCGCCACGCCGCATGGCCCATCCCTTCCGAGCGCACCTCGAAATAGATCGGGCCGGCGTAGAGGACACCCAGCATCGCCCAGGCGGCAATGATCGCGGGCCATTTTAGCCGCAAGTTTTCGCGGATGACCGCGGATTTGATCACACAACCCAGCCTTTGCTCTGGTATTCCATGTAAGTCGCCGTCGCCTGGGCCACCTCTCGCCCGAAATATCGATCGACGACTCTCAACGCGAGATCGATACCGGAGGAAAGCCCGCCGGCAGTGGAGATCTTCTCGTGCTCGACAAACCGCAGTCCTCGTTTGACTGTGACATCGGGAAACGCCTTCGCGAACTGATCGAGAAAGTCGTGATGTGTGGTGGCTTCCATGCCGGACAGCAGACCCGCCTTGCCGAGTTGGAAAGCGCCGGTGCAAACAGACATGACGAGGTCGGCTGACGTCGACATCTTGCGCAGCCAGCCGTGCAGTGCCTGAGATCCTCTCTGCGCCGGCACGACGACGACCTTCGGTTGCGGGGCCGTATCGAATGTGTAATCCGGCACGAGCTTGAGCCCGCCTGAGCCGGTGACAGGCTGGGTTGTCTCCGACACCGTGAACAACTGAAACGGCATCTGCTCGTCCATGTCTTTGCCGCGGTCTCTGACGTGGACGTCCTGAAAGACTTCCCACGGACCGGCGAAGTCGATCACCGTCACACCTTCGGAGATAGCAAAGGCGACGGGAATTTTTCCTTTCGGGGGCGGCGTGAGTTTGCCTGCCGCCGCAAAGTTTCCGGCAAGCACGTTGGGGAATGAGCCAGTGGCCACGACGAGTCCGAAGCTGGCGCTGTGATTGATGAATTCTCTTCTTTTCATATTCACCTCCTAATGCGCGCAGTCTACTGCGGATTGTCTGTGTGAGTTTTTACTTTGACGTGAACTGTCGTTTTGGTGTGATGAACCGCAGACTAGTATCCGCGGTTAATACTTCGCGACGCGCGGGTCGACGTCCTCCGACCACGCTGTGATGCCGCCTTTTAAGTTGATGAGCCGGCCCTGGAAGCCTGCGCGTTTGAGCGCTTCGATCGCTTTCGCGCTGCGCACACCGCCTTTGCAGTGCACGATCGTCTCGACTTCCGGATCGATCTCGTTCATGCGGCTCACAACATGCCCCAACGGGATCAACTTCGTCCCAGGAATTCGCGCGATCTCAAACTCGTGCGGCTCACGCACGTCGACAATCTGAATCCGTTCGCCACGCAAGCGCCGCGCGTTGAGTTCAGTCGCGGAGATCTCGTCGAGCTTCGACTCCGGTTGCGGCGTTTGATGCGCCGCCATGCCGCAGAATTCTTCGTAGTCGATCAACTCTTTGATCGTGGGCTGCTCACCGCAAACCGGGCACTTCGGATCCTTGCGCAGTTTGAACTCGCGAAACTTCATGGTCCAGGCGTCGAAGAGCAGCAGACGATTGATTAGCAGGTCTTCAGCGCCGAGGATGATCTTGATCGTCTCGTTCGCCTGGATCGCGCCGACGATCCCCGGCAGGACGCCAAGCACGCCGCCCTCTGCGCACGAAGGAACCAATCCGGGCGGCGGCGGCTCGGGATAGAGGCAGCGATAGCACGCGCCCTTCTCGGCCCAGAAGACACTCGCCTGTCCTTCAAACCTGAATATCGAACCGTAAACGTTTGGCTTGCCGCTCAGCACGCAAGCGTCGTTGACGAGGTAACGCGTCGGAAAGTTGTCGGTGCCGTCGACGACGATGTCGTAGTTGCGAAATAGCCGCATGGCGTTCTGGCTTGTCAGTCGCGACTCGTGCGTCTCGATTTCGATATGCGGGTTGATGTCGCGCAAGCGGTCGCGTGCTGACTCGATCTTGCGGCGGCCGAGATCTTTAGTGCCGTGAATGATCTGCCGCTGGAGATTCGATTCTTCGACGACGTCGAAATCGACGATGCCGATCCGGCCCACGCCGGCTGCGGCGAGATACATCCCGAGCGGCGCTCCGAGTCCGCCGGTGCCGATCATCAACACACTCGCCGCCTTCAGACGCCGCTGACCCTGCATACCGACTTCCGGCATGATCAGGTGGCGGCTGTAACGCATGATCTCTTCGTTCGAGAGTTCCGGCAGCGACTTCCCGACTTCGTTCTCGATCACGGCGCCGCCCGCGATGGACGGAACGATCATGATCGTGTCGCCGTCTTTTACAGGCGTGGCCGGGCCGGATGCGTGGCGTATGTCTTCGTCGTTGAGATAAACGTTGACGAAGTTGCGCAACACGTTTTGATCGTTGAAGAGATGGCGGCGCAGTGCGGAGTGCGTCGAGGTGAGTTGATCGAGCGCCTCGCCCGCGGTCTTCGCTTCGACGACGATCTGCGACTGTCCAGCGGCAAACTGTCGTAGTGGCGCCGGTATTGAAATTGTTACTGGCATTGTAATTCCTCCTGGTTGAACCGCGAGCGATCCGGCTCCTGCTCCCACGAAAACAGATCGTTGGCTGCGTCTGCGGTCGTCGAAACGATGATGTACGAGTAAGTGGGCCACGCGTGCTCGAGATCGTATTGCGACGGCACTGCGGGCGAGTCGGGATGCGAATGATAGAAACCGACGACTTCCAAATCTTTGTCTAACGCGTATCGCTCACCGCGCATCAACTCGTGCGGCTCGATCAGGAACCGGTTGCGCTTCGCACTCTCCTCGCGCGCGTTCGAAATGGGATACGTCTCCGTCACCACTTTGCCGTCCGCTCCGTAACGACCAAGCAGAAGCCCGCAGCATTCGTATGGATAATCACGCACGCCGTGCTCGCGTATCCGATCCAACTGTTTTTGATCGATCTTGATCATCCGTCTAATCCGCGGCCAGGGCCTGTTCGACGTCCGCAATAATGTCGTCGATCTTCTCAATCCCAACCGAGATGCGCACGAGTCCGTCGACAATCCCGAACTCCTGCCTCCTCGCAGGCGTGAGATCGCGGTGCGAAGCGGTCGCCGGATGCAGCACACTCGTGAAAACATCGCCGAGACTCGTCGAACGCACACACAGCTGCAACGCGTCCATAAAACGAAAGGCGCCTTCACGCGTATCGTCGCGCAACTCGATCGAGACGAGCGCTCCGATCCCCGGGTAGTGGACTCGAGCGATACGCGCGTGTTCGTTCAAATGGTTGGCGAGCGCTCGTGCATTCTCACACTGCCGGTCCATACGCACGGCCAGCGTCTTCAAGCCGCGCAGGATCTCGTGTGCTTCCCAAACGCCGAGCACCCCGCCGACAAGTTTCATTACGCTGACGAGCGCCATGCTGTCCATCTCGTCGCGTGAAACGACCAGGCCACCCATCGCATCGGCGTGGCCGCCGAGGTACTTCGTCGCGCTATGGACGACCATATCGGCGCCGAGTTTCAAAGGCTGGCAGAGATAAGGCGACGCGAAGGTGTTATCAACAATCAATCGCGCGCCGTTCTCACGCGCGATCTCGACGCAGGCTGCGATGTCACAAACTTTCAGCAGTGGATTTGAGATCGTCTCCGCAATCATCACCTGCGGCCGGATCTCGCGCGCTTTCTCGCGCACGTTCGCCAGGTCGGCGTAATCGACGGTGACTGTCTTTACGCCAAACGAAGTGAACACGTTGTTCAGCAAACTTGTCGTAGCTCCGTAGAGATCCTGCGAAGCGAGCACCGTCGAACCGGATTTCAGATCACATGCGATCAGCGCGGCGTGAATCGCTGCCATGCCCGTGGCATAGGCGCACGCGGTCGCGCCTTCTTCCACCTCGCGCACCGCTTCTTCGAGCGCCGCGGTCGTCGGGTTGCCGTAGCGCGTGTAGATGAATCCGTCTTTCTCTCCCGCAAAGACCTGATCGATCTCCTGCATCGAGTCGTAGGTAAACGTCGCGCTCGCGTAGATTGGAGTCACAACGGGTTTTGCGTCCGGCAGCGTCCGTCGCTCACCGCCGTGCACGAGTTTGGTTGTGATGTCAGTCATTGGTCTAAATACGGATTATCCGGCTTCATCCGCGTGATCTGTGGTTAGATATCGCTCGCCGCCGTCGCAAAGTACGGTCACTACCACGGCCGGACGCGACAGTGAAACCGCCAGCCTCCAGGCAGCAACAACGTTGGCTCCCGAGCTGGGGCCAACGAGTAATCCTTCTTCTCGGGCTAATCTGCGTGTCATTAATATCGCATCTTCCGTCGCAACTTCCAACGTCTCAGCCACCAGCGACTCGTCGAAGATGCCCGGCGTTTTCGCCGTGGCCATGTGTTTCAGACCTTCGAGACCGTGTAACGGCGACTCAGGCTGTACGGCGACGGCTTTCAGACTCGGATTCAGTTCTCCCAAACGTCTGACGACGCCGACGAACGTGCCCGAAGTTCCGAGGCCCGTGACGAAGTGCGTGACCTGGCCGCCAGTCTGTTCCCAGATCTCGTTGGCAGTCGTTTCGTAGTGCGCCAGCCAGTTCGCGTCGTTGTTGTATTGATCGGGGTAGAAATACTTTTCCGGATCCCCGGCGAATATCTCGCGCGCGATTAACTGCGCGCCGTCGGTCGCAAGCAGCGGATCGGTTTCGACAATCTCGACACCATAACTCTTCAGGATTCTTTTGCGTGCTACGCCTGCGTTCTTCGGCAGGCAAACTTTGACTCGATAACCGCGTGACGCGCCGATCATCGCATACGCAATACCGGTATTGCCGCTGGTCGCGTCGAGAATCGTCATTCCGGGTCTGAGCCGGCCCGTTCGCTCGCCTTCGAGAATCATCGAGAGCGCGGCACGATCCTTTACCGACCCGCCCGGATTGAGATGTTCCGCTTTTGCAAAAACCTGAACTCCTCGTTCGAGTGCTGCATCGAGTAATCGCAGACGCAGTAACGGCGTGTTGCCGATGTGTGCCTCGACTGTGCCGGGTGCAACACCAACACCGAGATCTTCCAAAATGTCCAAATGCATAATTGCTCCAAATAAAAAACCGGTCGCCACTTTCGAAAAGTGCGACCGGGTTTGCCGTAAAATTGCTGGTCAGTTGAGAGTTAAGTACTCATCCTGCCTGCACACGGCCTCGCGGTCGCGCTGCAATAGCAGCACTGACAGTAGAGACAACATGAGCAAGCCTTCAACATGACTTGAAAACTATAGGCGCGCGTTGATTTGCTGTCAAGCAATGACACTGATAGGCTGTGGCGCATGTCTGACTGGCCATCATTACCACTCGAAGAATGGAAAGATACGTGTGCCACGCTGCACATGTGGACGCAGATCGTGGGCAAAGTACGCCTCGCCCAAACGCCGCTCGTCAATCATTATTGGAACGTGCCGCTTTACGTCTCTGCGCGCGGGTTGACGACGACGGCGATGCCTCACGGCGACATCTTCTTCGAAATGGAGTTTGACTTCATCGATCACAACCTCGAGATCACGTGCAGCCATGGCGCGGCTGCGACAGTTGCCCTCGAACCAAAATCCGTGGCGACGTTTTACCGGGAGACGATGAGCGCGCTGCAGGGATTGGGACTGGAAGTTCACATCTGGAAAATGCCGGTTGAGATACCCGATCCGATCCCGTTCGATCAGGATGAGCAACACGCTGCTTACGATCGCGAGTACGTGAACAGGTGCTGGCGCGTTCTTCGTTCGTCAGAACGCGTGCTGCAGGAGTTTCGATCGCGTTTCATCGGGAAGTGTAGTCCGGTGCACTTCTTCTGGGGCAGCTTCGATCTCGCGGTGACGCGCTTCTCGGGAAGGCCCGCGCCGCCGAGGCCGGATGCCGATCCGATCACGCGCGAAGCATATTCACACGAGGTTATCAGTCATGGCTGGTGGCCGGGCCAGGGGCCACTCGGGAAGGCGGCGTTCTACTCTTACACCGCGCCCGCACCCGAAGGCTTGAGCGCAGCGCCGCTTCGCCCCGAGCAGGCGTTCTACAGTAACGACTTGAGTGAGTTTTTGTTGTTGTACGAAGACGTGCGGACCGCCCCGGATCCCGATGCAGCGTTGATGGACTTTTGCCAGAGCACCTACGAAGCCGGGGCGAACCTCGCCCATTGGGATCGCGCTTCTTTGGAACGAACTTAACCGCGGATAACACGGATCGGATCCGTGGAATCCGTGGTTAAAACTTGAACCGGACGCCGAGTTGAATCTGCCGCTCGCCAAGGAACGTCCGTGGTCCACCAAACGGCGTCGACACCGCCGGATTCGTCAACGCTAACGCCGACGAACTCGTGATCCCATAACGCCCGGTATTCACCGTCGCGATGTTCGATCGATTGAACAGGTTGAACGCCTCCGCGAGGAAACTCACACTGTAGTTCTCCCCAAACCGGAACGCCTTCGCCACCCTGGTATCGAAAACATAAATACTCGGCGTCGTGAAACCATTGCGCTTCGTGCCCGGCACGCGATCCGTGCTCGGATTACCATCGCGATTCGCATCGCCCGCAATCAACGCCGAGTACGCAAATCCCGATTGCAGCGTGATGATTCCGGAAAACGTCCAATTGCTCAGCACCTGCCGCGCAAACGCATTGTCCTGCTGCACGGTCCCAATCTCGTAAACGGGACTGAAAACGAAACGATGCCGGATGTCGAGATCGCTGCGACCCCAATCCGCATTGATGTCGAGGTTGTTCTGTAAACCCTTCGCGTCGTCAGCCCCCACCACCACCATCGTCTGGTCCGGTCGATTGTCCTTCGTGTCTGAGAGGGTGTAGGCGGCGATGAACTGAAACCCGCGTGTAAAGCGCCGCTTCAGTTCCATGGCGAGCGCGTTGTAGCGCGAATCCGCGGTGCTCTCAAACAAATTGATACGCGCGAATCCCGGAATCGGCCGCGCTGCTGGATGGCGCAGCAGCGTGAACGTTTGGCCGGCGGGATCGGTGACTGTTGTCGGCACGGGGGGCGCGAGATTGATGTCGCGCGTGCGGCTGAGATGCACGCCGCCGAAGTAAAGATAATTGACTGACAAACTCGTGTTCGCAAACAGCTCACGCTCGACGCCGAGACGCGCCTGCTGCACGTAAGGCTGCGCGTAGTCTCTCGCGAACAGGTACAGACTCGGATTCACGCCTCCCACCGAAGGCGGCGCGCTGAAGATGTTTGGATAAATCGGACAAGGATTCGGCACGAGCGTGCAATTCAAACTCACACCCGTCACCTGAATGCCGTTCTGTGAATGCGCGGTGCCGAGCATGATCGCGGGCGTGCGGCCGAAGAAAATTCCGTAACCGCCGCGCACCACCGTCTTCTCGTCAAAGCCGTAACTGAAACCGAAACGTGGACCAAAGTTGTTACGATCTCGCACGGGAGTCGTCGTGCTCAAACCAAGAGATCAGCGAACCCGAAAACGTCGTCGTCTTGGCGACACTGTTGCCGGAGTGCTCTTCAACGCTGAGCGGACCGCCGTTTTCGTTGTTGTTGCCGGTGAAGTTTTGCTGGTTGAAGCGGAGCACGAGCTGGTTTGCGCCGTTCAAACGGATGTCTGATTCACCATGAACACGTCCTGATCGCGGCCGATCTGGTAAGTGTCCATGAACGGCAGCAGCAGGTTTTAAATGTTCGCCGGCTGCGCGAAGAAGTTTGGTGCGTCGACGACGTTTGGGACATTCGAGCGCTGGCCGTCGTAAGCGAAGAAGAAGAACGCGCGGTCGCGTTTGATTGGACCACCGACTGTGGCGCCGAATTGATTGATTTGCGACTTCGGGCGCTTCGCGTTGCGTGCGGTCAGGATGGGCGTGTTTGAGTTCAACGCTTCATCGCGGAAGAATTCAAACGCGCTGCCGTGCCACTGGTTTGTTCCGGACTTCGTCACGACGTTGATCACGGCGCCGCCTGCGCGGCCAAACTCAGCCGAGAACCCGTTTTGATTTACCTGAAACTCCTGCACCGATTCTTCTGAGAACTGATACGGCGGGCGTGTGCCGGTGCGGCCGAACGATTGTCCGAAGAAGGTGTTGTTGTTGTCGGCGCCGTCGACTTGAAGACTGTTGAGCGTCCCTTTCTGGCCTCCCACTGCGAGGTCGCCTAGACGTGTTGGATCGCGAACGACGCCTGGCGTGAGCGTGGCGAAGTCGAGGAAGTTACGACCGTTCACGGGCAGGTTTTGGATCGCGCGTTCGTTGACGACTGAAGAGACGGAGCGACGGCAAGAAGCAGGGGGATTCTGAACAGCATTTTTTCTTTCCTTTGTTTGGGGACGAAATTAAATCTATGTTTTGAGGGGGCGCCACAAGGCAGCCAGTCGTTTTCCGCTCGCAGTTTGCAGCAGGCTCATTACGCCCATGTAACCAAAACCGAAGAAGAACAAGAGCAGGAAAGGTATGGTGCCCCACATGTGCAGACGCGCGGAATAGGCGATGGCCAGTAAGAAATAGACGGCAAAACCCAACTCGAGCAGCGGCAGCAGACCGCGCTTGCGTTTGTACTTCTTCCGTTTCCACGTGGCGTCAGTCATTTCTTCGACGCGATATTTCGGCGTCCGCACAAACTCCGACTTCACTCCCAGCAGCGCTTCCAGCACCGCGCGCGCATTCGAAAACGCGAGCCCAATGCCGAGACCCATCACGAGCGGCAAGTGCAACAGGCGCGGCGCGCGCTTCTCGTCGAGATACCAAACCGCTGAACCGTAAAACAGGACCACCGAGATCGAGGAGAAGAACAAGAGTGGCAGGTCCAAAATCATCAGGTGGTAGAACGGCTGGTTGTAACGCACAAGCAAAAGCGGAAACTGCAAAAAGCTCGCGACGATCATCAGCGGATAACTGATGTTTCCCGTCAGGCGGAAGAACATTTCCAGCTACACGCGATACGGAAGCGGCGCGAGCCAGATGCGCGGGTAAAGTTTCAACCCGACTTGCATCACGCCCTTGGCCCAACGTCGCTGCTGCGCCTTGAAGGCGTTTATCTCGACCGGAATCTCCGCGGGCGCCTCTTCGTCGAGCAGGTAGACAAACTTCCAACCCATCAACTGCGCGCGGAAACTCAGGTCAGTGTCTACAGTCAACGTGTCGTGCTGCCAGCCGCCGCTCATCTCGATCGCTCGTCGCCGCCAGATGCCTGCCGTCCCGTTGAAGTTGAAAAATCCGCCGGTGCGATTGCGCGTGGTCTGTTCGACGACGAAATGTCCGTCGAGCATGATCGTCTGCAAGCGTGTCAGAAGGTTATACCCGCCGTTGATGTGCGCCCAGCGCATCTGTGCGCAGCCAACGAGTGGATCGGTGAAGAAGTCGACGAGCTTGCGCAGACAATCGGGTTTGGGAACGAAGTCGGCATCGAAGATTGCGAGCAACTCGCCCTTCGCCGT
>DASSEB010000285.1:0-10865 GCA_035696765.1 Pyrinomonadaceae bacterium
GCGAACTAACTTCCAGAACTTTAGTGCCTACCAGGAAGCCACGAAAGACTACAACTCACGTCTCGGCAACCGTGAACTGTATCGCCGTTACTTCCGTCGTGCGTTCGAGAATGGATACAACTCTGAACTCCAAACTACAAACGACTCAACTAGTCGCTTAAACGGGACCTTCAGGTTAGATTCGTCGCGCAGCGACAATCCCCGCGATGTTGCCAATCGTGCAACTCGGAGCCTTCGCGGCAACGAGCAAAAGGGTGTCTCAACGCGCATGCTGGCGCGACTCCAATCACCTGAGATGTTGGCAATCGAGCGCCGCTACTCAACCATAACGATGGCCTCCTCGCTCGCTCCGCAGTCGACCTTTGAAGCGGACGGAGTCGAACGTCAGGAGCAACTCGATGGTCGAACGAGTCGGGTAACTGCGACGTTACGCGGGGATCAGTTGGTCGTAAGATCTACTGGTTACCGGAACAATGATTTCACCGTCACTTTCGAGCCAATCGAAAGCGGCCGTCGGTTGCGCGTGAGGCGCGAGGTCTACTCGGACCGGCTGACGCAACCCATTGTCGTCAATAGCATCTATAACCGGACCTCGGAGGTCGCGCAGTGGAGTATCTATAACGGTTCGCGGCCGGTTGTGGGTAACACAGGTATAACCAGTGGTGAATTCATCGTTCGCGATGGCGAAACAGTAGTGGCGGTCCTAAATAATGACCTGACTTCAGAGCAGGCAAAACAGGGCGACCGGTTCACGCTGACCGTGCGCGAGCCTGGCCAATACGAAGGCGCAGTTATCGAGGGCACGGTGGGTAGCGTTGACCGTGGTGGACGCCTGACTGGCCGGTCCGGGATGTCGCTCAACTTCGACACGATCCGGTTGCGCAACGGCCGAACTTACAGGTTTGCCGGAGTTCTTGGAAGCGTGCGAACGCTGAATGGCGACACCGTAAAGGTAGATAACGAAGGCACCGCACAAGGCGAGAACCAGACCACGCAAACCGTCCAGCGCAGTGCTATTGGCACAGCAGTGGGCGCGATCATTGGCGCAATTGCCGGTGGCGGAAAGGGAGCGGCGATCGGGGCAATCATTGGTGCGGCTGGGGGAGCCGGCTCAGTTTATGTTCAGGGGAAAGATAACCTCGAGCTTCCCAGCGGTACGGAAATAACGATTCGGTCGAGTTCCCCAAGCCAGTAGCTGATCAGGGAGCATCTGTCGCGATTGCGGCAGCGGTCTCCAAATTCTGTAGGGGCGGCACTCCGGAGTGCCGCACTTTACAGTCTAGTCAACACAGGACACCACCTTCGGGTGAGTGTGTGGATCGTTCGGACTCGCCTCTCATTTTCGCTGTTACGACGTATGGGTGGCACCAGCCACCTGGCATGAGAGCAAAGGATCCGCTGACTAAGGAGGCACCGATGCACCCATGGCCAGCGGCACGCACAGTCATGTGAGAACACGGCTTTTATAATGAAAGCACCTACGCCCAGACGTGAGCGGTAAGAGTAAGCTTTGCTGCCTGTGTAAAATCTCGATTCTGATAAGGAGGCGGACTTATGTCCAAGAATCCCGATTACTAGTTCGCTCGCGTAATTTGAAGGTATTTAACTGAGATATGATCAGCCAAGGATTTGCGAGCCGAGCAAAACCAAAATCCGAACTCTTGAGTGATCAGTTGAAAACACAGTTGCGTGATTTCTCAAGTTCTTAGACCATAGCCTCATGAGGTAGAGTGCACGCGGAGAGACTTACGAATTGCTAGATTCAGGAAGCCTCAGCGATTCCAAAGACCGTATCGTTCCTACGGGAACTCAACCCACACATGACCTCAAACACTGGTGTTGGGCGGACAGTATCAGCATCTTGCTCTTAATCGTCTTGTCTGCTCAGTTGCTACTGAGCTTTCGCCGTAACTCCGCCACCTACGATGAGCAATATCACATTGCCAATGGCATCTACTTCCTTCGTACAGGCGATCCTGGCCTCATACCTGCACATCCGCCACTTATTCAAGTAATCGCCGCGCTGCCCTTGCTGGCCGATCGCGATTTGGTGGTTCCAATAAGAGACTCTGGATCTACTGTTAGCAACCTCGAATACTCCGATCAACTGCTGTGGAGAATCAATCGGAACGGTCCGTCACTGGTCGCTCGCGCGCGACTACCGATCATGGCACTCACGTTGTTGCTCGCAGTCACTGTCTACGCGTGGACTCGGGAATTGTTCGGACCAACAGCCGGACTCCTCGCGCTGACGCTGCTGACATTCGATCCAAATATATTGGCCCATGGAAACCTTGCGACAAACGACATTGGCGTCACATGTTTTGCTACTCTCGCGCTGTTTGCATTTTGGCGCTGGATGACTCGCCCAACTGGAACTCGCGCCGTTGTAGCTGGTCTAACCCTCGGCCTGGCACTAGTCTCAAAGTTTTCTGCGGTCTACTTAATCCCCGTTGTAATAATCATTCTTCTAACTGATCGAATATCGAAATCAACGACCGCTGCGAGTCGGTTGACTGCCAAAACCACACTGGCCTACGTCGCCGTGATTGCCGCGGCAGCCTATTTCGCTATCTGGCTGGGGTACGGTTTTCGCGTGGGCACGCTCAAGGGCTTTCCATTTCCGGCGCGCGAATATCTGACCGCCTTGCAGGAGGGTGCAAATTTGATCGCGGGTGGCAAACCCAGCTTTTTGTTGGGAGCACATTCCCCAACAGGCTGGTGGTACTATTTCCCGGTCGCTTTCGCCGTAAAGACTCCACTACCGACCCTCATTCTGATTGCAGCAAGCTTTGTTTTTGTTTATCGACGAGGAACCTGGCGTTCAACATTACCCCTGCTAATCCCCGTTGTGATCTACTTCGCAAGCTGTTTAGCAACTACCTTTAATATCGGGTACCGACATCTGCTACCCATCCTTCCTTGTCTATTCATCTTCACGGGCCAACTAGCTCTCATTGACTGGAAAACATCGCGATTAGGAACCGGGGCCGTCCCAGCAATGGTCATTTGGTTGATAATTGGATCGGTTATGATCTTTCCCCATTACCTCACCTTTTTTAATGAACTCGCGGGTGGGCCAGATAACGGCCATAAAATTCTGGTGGACTCGAACCTGGATTGGGGACAGGACTTGATCGGGTTGCGCGAGTACATGGCCGCGGAGAATATTCCGTCGGTGAAGTTGAGTTACCACGGAACGGCAGATCCGACCGCGTATGGTGTGGTGTATGAACCGCTTCCCAGCTATCCATATGATCAGTGGAATGGCGATACAGTTCCGGCCATCCTCCTAAACCCGCCGAGCGGTGTGTACGCAATCAGCGTCAACAATCTGCAGGGCCTGCGGTTGAAAAATCCCAATCTTTACGCGACTTTCCGCGAGCGTAAGCCGGACGCGATTGTGGGTCATTCAATCTTTATTTATCGCATTAACCGAACTGTCGTGCGGAATCCTACCCAATGACTTGGTCCAGTCGGTTCATAAACGGTGATTTTGTTTATCCAGCACGTATATTTTCTCGCGCGCTCCCGCGATCAAAAAAGCGCGGTCAATTCGCGATTTTAGGAAGAAAACAACTGATCGCTTGGCAAGAGTGGGTGCACTGTTAGGAGAGGGACAGCATGAGCGCGGCTCGACGTTATATCGTGGTGCGACTTTTGCCTATGTTTTCTGCAATAGATAGGTTATCGAAAATATCCTGAGGTCGCTCATCGGAGCTGGACTTATTTGCGCAGTTCTTGCGATTCATAAACTCGAGAGAGACTTGCACATCTCCCCGCAAGGGGCCCTTCCAGTGAACCTTTCGGCCATCTCGGAAACAAAAGTGGTTTCTCGATCACGTAACGTTCGGAACAAAGTATTATGCGCGTGGCGAGGCTTCTCATCCTACTTTTTTGGGGGCTCGTAGTTTTTCCCGTCGTCAACGTTCACGCCCAGGAACGCCTGTGTGACACGGCGTTTGAGGATTGCCGCACTCCCCTTTGGGGACTCATCGATAACGAAACACAGGGAATCGACGTGGCGTTCTGGTTCATGCAGGACTCTTCATACGCCTCGAAACTGATCAATAAATTCAAGGCTGGTGTTCCCGTTCGAGTGCTGGTAGATCCGCGGGCCAATCCGACCTATTCCGGCAACGAAGCCGTACTCAACATGCTGCGCGACGCCGGCATCCCAATGCGTTACAAGCTGGCCGACGGCATCGTGCATTGGAAAATGATGCTGTTTGTCGGCCAGAACAAAGTCGAGTTTAGCGGCGCCAATTATTCCGGAAACTTCTTTGTCCCTGATTCGCCAAACGTTAACTACATGGATGAGGCTATCTATTTCACCGATGATTCGTCATTAATCCAAAGTTTTAAAACAAAGTATGACGACGTTTGGACGAACACGGTCGATTACGGAAATTACGGCAACATCACTGGCCCGCTGACACGCTATTATCCGACTTTTCCGATTAGTCCGGAGCTGAACTTCCCGCCGTCACAGGATTGGTCGCAGGACTACATCACGCGCACGCAGCAACGCATCTACGCCGAAACGCAAAAGATCGATGTGATCATGTATCGCATCACCAACCAGGCGTTTAGCGATATGACTATTGCCGCGGTGAAGCGTGGCGTTCCGATTCGTTTAATTCACGAACCCGATGAGTACCGCAATCCTGCGCGGCAGTGGGACTCATGGAACGTCGATCGCATGTACATGGGCGGCGTACAGATCAAAATGCGCAAGCACCTCGGTCTTAACCACCAGAAGTCAGTGCTTTTGTATGGTCAGGGAATGACGATCTTCGGCTCTTCAAACTGGACGGGCCCCTCCGGAAACTACCAGCTCGAGCATAACTACTTCACCACGAAGGCGTGGTTCTTCGATTGGTTCGCCAATCAGTTCGAACGCAAGTGGAATTCGACTGCCGAAAACGAGCCCTTTGTACCGCTGCCGCCCAATCAGCCAAATTACGTCGCGCCGGCAAACTCGGCAGTTGGTCAGCCGACAACTGTGAAGCTGCAATGGGAAGGTGGCCCGTGGGCGCACAAGTACGATATCTACTTCGGTACCACGCCAAATCCACCGTTGTACGTCTCCGACGTGAGCACCGCGCAAAGCGGAGCGCAGCCGGATCAGCCGTTGCTTGATTCCGGTTCTGTTGACGACGGTAACATGGAGAGGTACACAATTCCCGTCGAGGTTCAACCCGGCACGACATACTTCTGGAAGATCGTCAGTAAGACCATGGCGAACGTCACGGCCACTGGTCCGACCTGGAGTTTTGTGACGGCTGGTGCGACCGCCGCGCCGCCAGCGCCAACAGGATTAACAGCGACCGCCCTTTCACAGACGCGAATCGATCTCAGTTGGAATGACGTCGACGACGAGACCGGCTATCGAGTTGAGAAAAGCGCCAGCGGTGCTGGTGGCTGGGCTGAGATAACCAGCTTGAGCGCCGGTCAAACCACCTATTCCGATCTTACGGTTTCAGCGCAGCAGACCTGGTTCTACCGAGTGCGCGCACTGAACACGGGTGGCTTTTCGCCCTACAGCAACACGGCGAGTGCAACTACGCCGGCACCACCACAACCTTCGGCGGGTGACGTGGTTCTGTGGGCTGCCGAATCCCCGAAAAAGGTGGGGGCATGGTCGGTAGTGGCCGACGCGACCGCCGCCGGCGGCAGTCGCATTTCAAATCCTGACGCCGGCGCGCCTAAACGCGGCAATGCCTCGGCTAATCCCGCTGACTATTTTGAGATGACGTTCAATGCTCAGTCCGGGGTCAATTACCGTCTCTGGGTACGGAGCAAAGCGCAAGACGACTTCTGGGGGAACGATTCAGTCTTTATTCAATTCTCTGACAGTGTGGACAGCCGCGGCGCGGCAGTCTTTCGCATCGGCACCAACGGCGCCACCGAAATGAACCTCGAAGCCTGTTCCGGCTGCGGAATACAAGGTTGGGGTTGGCAGGATAATGGCTGGGGCGTGGGCGTGCTTGGTCCACTCATCCGTTTCCAAACAACCGGGACGCACACGATTCGAATTCAGGTGCGAGAAGATGGTCTTTCGATCGATCAGATCGTGCTGTCGCCACAGACCTACCTGAGCAGCGCGCCCGGAGGCTTACGTAATGACAATACCATTCTGGCTAAATCCAATGGTGGTGCAGCTCCGGCGCCGACCGTGAGTTCGATCTCGCCGACCTCTGGGCCAACTACGGGCGGAACTGCGATCACCATCTCCGGAACTGGTTTTCAGCAGGCAGCAACAGTGTCTCTCGGAGGCGCTGTTGCGACTAACGTTATGGTAGCCAACAGCAATTCAATCACTGCGACTACCGGCGCGCGGAGCGCGGGTGTCGTGGATGTGGTCGTGACGAATCCCGATAACCAGAGCGGGACGCTGGTTCAGGGTTTCAGTTACGCGACTGCGCAGGCCTCACTGCCGACTTTCGATCACGTCTTCATTGTTTCGCTCGAAGATCAGAGTTTTACGGACGCTATGGGCGGCATGCCGTTCCTCAACAAAATCGCAAACCGCTACGGAACGGCAGCAAACTTTTTCGCGAATACTCATCCATCGATCGGCAATTACTTCTGGCTCACTACCGGCCAGGTAATAACCAACGACGATAATTTTGCCGGAACCGTTACCGCCGATAACATTGTTCGGCAACTGAATCTCTCCGGAAAGAGCTGGCGCGCTTATGCGGAGAGCCTCCCGTCAATTGGTTATACGGGGGGCGATCAGTACCCGTATGTGAAGCGGCACAATCCGTTCTCGTACTTATCTGATGTGCTGGACAACCAGGCGCAGGCAAACAACATCGTTCCGTTCTCGCAGTTCTCCAGCGATCTGGCGAACGGCCAACTGCCCCAGTATTCGTTCATCATTCCGAACCAATACAACAACTCGCATGATTGTCCGCCGTCGATTCCGAACTGCACGAACGCGGACAAGTTGGCGACTGCCGATCAGTGGCTGAAAGACAACATCGATCCACTAATTGCCAGCCCGGCGCTCCGGCAGAATGGCCTGCTGATAATCACCTTTGACGAGTCGGTGAATATTGATACGCAGAATGGCGGCGGCCGCGTCGTAACCCTCGTAATCGGCCCGAAAGCGAAACAAGCCTTTCAGTCGAGCACCTTCTATCAACATCAGAGCACGCTGCGTACCAGCGCTGAAGCGCTCGGCTTGACTGCGTTTCCGGGAGCCGCCGCGACGGCGTCAAACTTTGCCGAGTTCTTAACGACCACTCCCAATACCGCGCCGATCATCAGTGGTCTAACACCGGCGTCTGGTCCAGCCACGGGCGGCACCAGCGTAACTATCTCAGGGACCGGCTTCGCAACCGGAGCAACCGTCACGTTTGACGGGGTAGCGGCCGCGAATGTAAACGTGCTCGGCAGTACGACGATCACGGCCGTCACACCGGCACACGCGGGCGGCGCCGTTAACGTGGTAGTCGCCAATCCGGGCGGCCAAATTGGCACGAGTGTAAATGGTTATACCTACGCGGCGACTGTACAGCCCCCGACGGTAGCGAGCGTTTCGCCAACTTCCGGCCCAGCAACGGGCGGAACATGGATCACTATCACGGGTACTAATTTCGCAGCAGGCGCCAGTGTCACTCTCGGCGGAACTGTTGCGACCAATGTCGTGGTGACCAACAGCACAACGATCACTGCGACAACGCCTGCTCATGCCGCCGGTAATGTCGACGTGGTTGTGACCAACACCAACGGGCAGAGTGGCGGGAAAATAAACGCCTTCACCTACACGACAGCCTCAGGTGAAACGTTGTTGCTCGCCGATGATTTCAATGACGTTTGGATAGACACGTCGAAGTGGCTGGCAAATAACCTGTACAGCGGTTTTACGGATTCGACCGTCGCCCTCACCGAGACGCAGACGCTCGCGATTGGACCACTCAAGCAGAACACCGACGGATCCCACTACAATGGCATCCGGTCGATCAGTGCTTTTGATTTCACCGGAGCATATGCCTACGTCCAGCTCGTGCAGGCGCCCAATGCGCTTACCGCAGCCGACGCGTTCTACACGATCGGCCTAAACGTAGACAATTGTTATCGGATGTACTTCGAGTCGGGAAACCTGATCCTTCAGAAGAAGATTGGGGGAGCGAAGGCGACGCTGCTGACGGTCACGTTCAATTCAACCAATCACGCGTTCTGGCGTATAAGGCACGACGCGATCTCAGGACAGGTTGTCTTTGAGACCGCGCCAGCCAATACCGGAGCACCGGGAACGTGGACTCAGCTTCACGCTGAGGCCTGGAATACCTCCGCGGTGCCGTTGAGTTCTGTGATGTTTGAGTTGAAGGGCGGGACTTGGCGGATTGAAGGTAGCAATCCCGGCACGGTTATCTTTGATAACTTCAAGGCCGCCAAACCCTAACGCTACCGCGGGCTGGCCGTCACCCCGGATGGCTCGCGAGTCTATCTAGCGACTGTGTCCGGTACGATTTTAGTAATCGACACAAACAGTAATGCGGTTGTAGCTACGATCCAGGACAGCGTGGAGGCGTTCCAGGTGGCAATTACGCCGGACGGGACGCGGGCGTACGTAACACATGGAGATCTGAGCCTGAACATCTTCAACAATACAGTGTCCGTTATAGACATAGCGACTAATACAGTTGAAGACTTGAAGTCGCTATAACGACTTCGCGCTTCCAACGGGAAAGTTTTCCTGTTCCGCTTTTGCCCTAAGGTCTCTACCGCGAGCTGCGGCCTGCTCGATGATGGCGTTAACCTCGCCGCCAACGAGAATCGCCACGCCGGTCAAATAAAACCACAGCATCAGAATGATGACCGCTCCGAGTGAGCCATAGACCACACTGTAGTTGTTATAGAAGTTGAGATACGAGCCAAACAAAAAGGAGACGAGAAGCCACAGAGATACGCCGATCACGGCTCCCGGCGCGAGCCAGCGTAACTGTTTTTCATGCAGATTGGGCGCACAGTAGTAGATCAACTCAAACGCTAAAAAGACGAAGATGAGCACGAGCGGCCATTGCAACAATCTCCACACGACGGTGAACGTCGGGCCTAAACCGTAGTAGTTCGCGATGCCTTGCGCTATGTGGCCGCCGTAAAACATCAACGCCAGCGCGATGATAATGAACGCAGCAAGCGCAATCGTCAGCAAGATCGCCAGAAGATTTCTTCGCCACCACGCGCGTGTCTCCTTCACGTCATAAGCAACATTCAATCCGTCGATGAGTGCGCCC
Source organism: Pyrinomonadaceae bacterium (assembly GCA_035696765.1). GTDB lineage: Bacteria > Acidobacteriota > Blastocatellia > Pyrinomonadales > Pyrinomonadaceae > PSRF01. The sequence goes on from DASSEB010000285.1 coordinate 9,252, forward strand.
ATGCCGGAGGAAGCGAAATACAGTGAGGTCACTAGACCGAACCATACTTTGCCGCCGCTGCTGTTTTTACTAATCTCGTCGACTGTCGTGTTGATGAGGTCGGAAGCAGAAACGGGCACAATCGCTGCCAGATAAGTGAGCAGATTGCGGCGCAACTCCGTTCGTGACTCAGCGAAAGAACCCAGGAGGGCTATAAGGAAAAGCAGTAGCGGAAAGAGCGCGAGCAGAAAGTAGAAGGAAAGAATTGCGGCACGATTGATCAGGTCGTCCGTGTGGATCTTCGTCCACAACTGTTTAGCGAACGTACGCCACATCCATCCTTTGATTCTCCAACCTCGTGTCGTCAACATCATGGTGCCGTCACTCTCAGAATCAACGCGCGTTTAGGTTCTCAACCACTGGCTTCGCTCCTCTGGAGTCTCCACGCAAAAAGCTTATTCCAAATGTTCGGCCCATTGTCGTAATATCCAAACAAAGGAGGGATGGTCAGCACTGTGCGAATCGTGGAGATCATAATAGGAGTAATTCTGTTAGGTGGTGCGGCATGGACCCTGGTTAAGAGTTATAAAGCCCGTGGCACTTCGTCATTTCTCGTTCTGGGGTTTGCGGTTTTTCTTGTGGCCCTCGGCATGTTGTTCGTCTTTGGCGCCTTCACCGCGTGGTTTCGTGACTTCAGGTTCGGGAGCCAGTGGGTCAAGTGAAACAGGCGATTCGAAAGTGAAGACTCCGAGCAAGTGACTAACGTCGGGCTTGATAACATAAGCATTAGTTCCAGCCTGATGGCCCATCTTCTTATCAGCCTCACGACTCGCGCGGGATAAGAAAAGAATCGGCGTGTGCGAATCGTAGCAGCGCATCTGGCGACACAATTCAAAATTGTCGAGTTCCGGGAGCCAGCCGTCCAGCAAATACAAGTCGAAGTGTTCTGCTTGAATAGATGACAAGGCCTCTCCCTGCGGTTCTGTCCGCTTTGGTTTCAATGCTGCGCATCTCCAGCATCATGCGTAACATTTCGCGCAGTTCCTTGCATGCCAAAGTCAGTTTCTGCTCTCGGCGTTACACAGTGGTACCAAACAACGCTCCTACGCCAGCCGTGATTGCCATTGCAATAGCCCCCCAGAACGTGACGCGAAATATTCCTTTTAGGATTGGGGCGCCGCCGGTATAAGCGGCCAGCGCGCCTAGAAGTGCAAGAAAGAATAGGGACGTTCCTGCAACCAGTAGCCCGAGGCGGGTGGCAGGGGCAATGACGACGACGAGCAAAGGAAGAGCGGCCCCAACAGCAAACGTTATAGCCGAAGTAATCGCCGCCTGAACTGGGCGCGCACTAATGGTTTCTGAGATGCCCAGTTCATCGCGCGCATGTGCTCCTAGTGCATCCTTAGCCATTAGTTGGTCGGCGACTTGATTTGCCAGACTCAATTCGAGCCCACGTTTGACATAGATGGCTGCAAGTTCCTTTCTCTCGTAGTTTTCATTGCCGGCGAGTTCTGTTCGTTCACGTTCGATATCTGCTCGTTCAGTATCTAATTGAGAGCTAACCGAAACATATTCACCCGCAGCCATGGACATGGCACCGGCAACTAAACCTGCGACACCTGCCACCAAGACCGC
>DASSEB010000286.1:0-9533 GCA_035696765.1 Pyrinomonadaceae bacterium
GAGCATGAAATGCTTGAAGCCGCCCTTCTCCGCCATGATCGGGTCCCAGGTGATGCGCTGGATCGCAGGCTGCACGGAGTTGCCTTCGAAATCGGTGACGCGAACGGCGTCTTTATTGATGATCGCGATCTCGCCGTCGCCCAGAAAGAAGACGTCGCGTGTGTGTTGGAGAATCGGTGGAATATCGGAAGCCACGAAAAATTCGCGGTCGCCGAGGCCGATAACGACAGGAGGTCCCTGGCGGACGGCGATGATCGTGTCCGGTTCGTCGGCGTTGATGATCGACAACGCGAAGATGCCGCGTAGCTCTGAAACCGCGGCTCGGACCGCCTGTTCGAAATTGGAGTTCTTTCGGAGGTATTCCTCGATCAGGTGGGCCATGATCTCCGTGTCGGTTTCCGTCACGAACCGGTGATCGGCTTTGCGCAGCCGTTCTTTTAGTTGGAGATAGTTTTCGATGATGCCGTTGTGAACGACGACGACGCGGCCGGTGCAGTCGCGATGCGGATGGGCGTTCTCTTCGGTGGGCCGGCCGTGCGTGGCCCAACGCGTGTGGCCGATGCCGTACGTGCCGTCGAGCGGACTCAGGCGGATCGTTTCTTCGAGGTTGCGCAGTTTTCCTTCCGCGCGACGGATCTCGAGTTCGTGACCTTCATTGACGACAGCGATGCCTGCCGAATCGTAGCCGCGATATTCGAGTTTACGCAGCCCATCGATGATGAGCGGCACCACTTGCTTGTTGCCTACGTAACCAACGATTCCACACATGCCTTGTGATCGACTCCTCTTTTAACCGCGGATTACACGGATTTAAAAATCCGATTTAAATCCGATCTTCAGATCCGTATCATCCGCGGCTCAGTTTTTTCTTTACTTCCGCCGGGACGCCGGCGACTAACGAATCAGGTGGGACGTCTTTCGTCACCACCGAACCGGCGCCCGTTACCGAACGAGCTCCGACTCGCACCGGCGCTACGAGCATCGTGTCCGATCCAATTTTTACATCGTCTTCGATGATCGTTTCGTGCTTGTTGGTGCCATCGAAGTTGCAGGTGATTGTGCCCGCACCGATGTTTGTTCGCTCGCCAATCGTCGCATCCCCGAGATACGTGAGATGCATCGCCTTGGTGCCGCGCTTCAGTCGCGACTTCTTGACCTCGACGAAATTTCCAACCGTCGCCTTCTCTTCGAGGATCGCGTTCATTCGCAGGTGTGCGAACGGTCCGACCGAGCAATTCGCTGCCACTTCGGAATCGACAATCACCGAGTGGTCCTTCACGACAACTCCATCACCGAGACGAGAATTGGTGATGCGCGCGCCGGAACGGATCACACACGCTTCGCCGATGATCGACTTTCCCTCGATGGTCACGTTTGGATGAATGATCGAGTCGCGCCCGATCTGTGCTTCGGAGCTGATGTAGGCGTGAGACGGATCGATAAACGTCACACCGCCGTCGCTCATCAAGCGACGAATCACGGTTCGTCGCATCAGGTTCTCAAACTCGGCGAGTTCGCTGCGCGTGTTGATGCCGTAAACTTCGCGCGGTTCGGTGTGCACAAACACGCTGACAGTGCCGCCGCCGGCCAGGATGATCTCCGGAACGTCAGTCAAATAGTACTCACCCTGATCGTTCTTTGGCTCAATCTTCCGCAGTGCCTGAAATAGATCCCGTGCTTCGAAGCAGTAGATGCCGGAGTTGATCTCTCTGACCTGACGCTGCTCGTCAGTTGCGTCTCGCTGCTCGACGATTTTTTGAAAGGCGCCGCTCTCATCGCGAATGATGCGCCCGTAGCCGGTCGGATTTTCGAGGCGAACACTCAGGATCGTGCAACTTGCATTCGTGCTGCCGTGATGCTCGATCAGTTTTCTTAGCGTCTCGACGCGGATCATCGGCACGTCGCCGGAAAGAACGAGCACGAGCGAATCAGAATTCTCGAGCAGGCTGCGCGCAGATTCGACCGCATCGCCGGTGCCGCGCTGTTGCTCCTGCATCACAAAACCGGCGAGCTCACCTGCTTCCGCCAGCATAGCGCGTTCAACTTCTTCAGCCTGGTGACCGACGATGACGAGAATTTTCTGCGGCTCGAGTGCCTGAGCGGCCCTGACGACGTGCGCGATCAGCGGCGAGCCACCGAGCTCGTGCAGGACCTTCGCACGCTTCGATTTCATTCTCGTGCCCAGACCGGCTGCCATGATTAAAACGTTCAGTGGTCTGGGTGTGGTGTGGTCAGTCATTCGAGTGATTTCAGACTGTGACGGGAGCTTGAGCTTGCTTTCGGCAGTTGAGTACAACGTGCGCGAGGCGATCCGAATCGTGCCTGACCTTCTCGCCATCGTGTAGCAAGTCAGCACGTACGATCTCAGTCGCGTGATCGAGCGCATCGTCGATCGAATCGCCGAGGCCGATCTGGTAAGCGCCTTCCGCGGCGTAGCGTTCGGCCTGCTCGCTGCTGATCCGGCGATTGTTGACGATCACAAAGTCGAAATGAATTTCGGGCGCGTATTTCTTGATCGTTTCGAGATGTTTGCGCGCGCTGTAGCCGTCAGTCTCGCCGGGCTGAGTCATCAGGTTGTTCACGAAGACCTTTGTCGCGCGGCTTTGACCGATCACTCTCGCGACTTGAGCAACCAGAAGGTTCGGCAGGATGCTGGTGTAGAGTGAACCCGGACCAACCGTGATGATGTCGGCGGCGCGAATTGCTTTCAATGCTTGCGGCAATGGCAGGCACTGCTCGGGCTCGAGTCGAAGCGTGCGGATTGGCACTTTCGAAGCGGAGATCTGTGTTTCACCGCGCACGACAGAACCGTCTTCGAGTTCTGCGGCTAACCTGACGTCGCTTATCGTTGCGGGGAAGATGTGGCCTTTGCTGGCGAGAACTTCTGATGACAACCGGATCGCCTCGGTGAAGTCGCCTGTGACTTCTGTCAGTGCTGCCAGAAACAGGTTACCGAAACTGTGTCCGCCGAGTTCTCCCTCGCCGCGAAAACGATAACGGAACAGACGCGACAACAACGTCGAGTCTTCAGAAAGTGCGATCATGCAGTTTCTGATGTCGCCCGGCGGCAGCATCTGTAATTCTTCGCGAAGACGTCCGGAGCTGCCACCATCATCGGAAACAGTGACCATTGCCGAGAGGCTTTCAATCCACATCTCGTCGTCGCTCTTGCCGACCAGTTTTTTCAGCCCGCCGAGAAGACATGAAAGGCCGGTGCCGCCGCCAATGGCTACCAGCTTCTGACCACCTGTAATTGTCGTTTGTTGCAAATAAGCCTCGGGAGAGAGAAGTGAACGCCGAACGCTGCTTAAATCATACCTTAATTCTAAAAGTTGTTTCTCGCAAAGACGCAAAGGTGCGAAGACTTATCACGTTTGCCGCCTTGGCGGTTAGCGTGGGCTTAGGAAGGGTTACTGAAGATCAGCCGATCAAAGTCGGGGTCATTTCGCAGCGGGTTCAAATCGTGGTCGTGCTGTGCACGAACACGAAGGTTTGGCTGTAGATCGAGTGCTTTCTGGAGTGACTCCAACGCCAGGTCGATCGAACCGAGTCGAGCGCGAGTCGCAGCCAGGCCGTAGTGAATATGCGCGGCTTCGGGTTCACGTTTGAGAGCTCGTTCAAACATCTCCTGCGCCGCCACATACTCGCCGCGATTAAGTTCAATCACGCCGCGATCGTAAAGCGAGTCAGCATCGCGTGGGAGAATGCTTTCAGTGCGCAAACGAGATTCCGCGATCGCGAGATACGTTCGCGCCCGGGCCGCCACCTCTGCAACTTGCGAATACTTGTCTACCAGGATCCGAAACTGATTGCGCGCCTCGGCGAAACGACCTCTTGCAAACTCCCTGTGAGCACGTTCGAAGGCGACGAGGGCAGCAGACTCATCCTGTGTCGGTGGACGGGGCGGCGGTGGTGGCGGCGTCGGTCTGACTGCTCTGACGGCCGCGACCTTCTGCGTCTTTTTGACCCTCGAAGTGACAGCGAGTTTCTTGGCGGCAGCTTTTCGAGCGAGCGGCTTTGGTGTAGGTCTCTTTGCTTTAACCGCAGGTTTGGCTTTGGCGGCTACTTTTTTCGCGGCACGAACCGGTTTACGAGCAGTCGCCTTCGCAGCGGTCGCCCGCTTCGCTTTGGGTTTGGTCGAGGACTTTGCTTTGACAGCGCGCTTCGCGGATGATTTGGCCTTTGAACGCGATGTGGACCGTCTCAACCCTTTTGTGAGACTGCTACTCATGTGCGGATCTCAAAAGGCTGCTCACCTTCGCGAGCAGCCGTGGAATCGCGGGGGAGCTTACCACAGGCAGGCCTCTAAATCAACGAGCACAACTATTTGCGGGTGCTTTAACGTCTCAGAACTGGACCAAACTCCGACACAAGTATCAACAAAGAAAAACACTTGAAGGTCATTGTTGGCTATGTTAAGGTACGTCTTGGCTTACGGAGGCTTAATCCACCTCGGCAAACAGCCCCAACCGAAAAAGTAACCTCTTTTAGTTCACGATTTGCAATCCGCAGAACAGGCGTTCAGCTTTACGCTTCCAGGTAAAAAACCCGCCCCGGCCTTCAATAAAGAGTCGCAAAATGGCAGACACACCAATCCTGTTGCGTGAACAGCAATACCATCAAATCAAGGCTGTCCTGGCGCGGTTGCGAATGGACGCGTCGGCAAAGGTCGTTTTCCTGGTAGATAAGGACGGGCAGGAGATCGCTTCGCAAGGTGAAGTGGGAAATCTTGACACAACCAGCCTCGCGTCTCTCGCCGCCGGCAATGTCGCCGCCACGGGTGGAATGGCTCAGCTCATCGGGGAGAAAGAGTTTCCCACCCTGTCTCACGAAGGCGAAAAAGACAGCATTCACATTTCGGTAGTGGGCAGGCTCCTGCTGGTGGTCGTGTTTGACGAGCGCTCCAGCCTCGGGCTGGTGAAACTCCGCAGTAAGCAGGTTTCCCAGCAACTGGCGGCAATGTTTGAAGAGATTGCTGCTGCAGACTACGACGATCTCGATTCGCCCTTCGCCGGAATCACCGACGAAGACATCGATAGTCTTTTCAGTTAACGCATCGCCATGACCTTTATTAATTACGCTTCCCGAGAAATCAACTGCAAGATCGTTTACTACGGGCCGGGTTTGTGTGGTAAGACGACGAATTTGCAGTACATCTTCGATTCGACCGCTCCCCAGGCACGCGGCAAGCTGATCAGCCTTGCAACCGAAACCGACCGCACGTTGTTCTTCGATTTCATGCCACTCGAGCTCGGCACGGTCCGCGGCTTTAAGACGCGGTTTCACTTGTACACAGTTCCCGGCCAGGTTTTTTATGACGCGTCGCGAAAACTAATTCTGAAGGGTGTTGATGGAGTTGTTTTCGTTGCTGATTCTCAGGAAGAGCGAATGGATGCGAATATCGAGTCGTTGTACAACCTCGAAGAGAACCTCCAGTCGCAGGGCTACGATTTGATGAAGATTCCGTACGTGCTGCAACTCAACAAGCGCGACTTGAGCAATATCGTGCCGGCGGAGGATCTGGCGTCGGAGCTACAGCGAAAGGGTGAGCCTGTTGTCGAGGCAGTGGCCTCCACGGGTCAGGGTGTGTTCGATACTTTGAAAGCTGTAGCGAAACAGGTTTTGACTGAACTGCGTAAAGGCTAGGGAGCTTCAACCGCGGATGATACGGATCTGAAATCCGGATTTTTATCCGTTTGATCTGTGGTTGAGCTTATTCGAGAGATTTAAGCATCAAGAGGCCGTCGCCGCCGTTGGAGTAGTACTTCGGCAGGCGTTGCGTGATTGAGTAGCCGAGACTCTCGTAGAGTTTCTGAGCGGCCGTGTTCAGGGTTCGCACTTCCAAACGCACAAGTCTCACATTCCGTTTACGAAACCCCTCTTCAACCTGCGACATCAATCTCTTCGCGAGGTTTCGCCGCCTGTGTTCCGGTGCGACGCCGACCGTCGTTACGTGTCCGGTGTGATCCGGTTCGACGAGTCCAATCACGAAGCCGGCCATCACTCCGCCGGTTGTAACCGCACGGAAGGATACTGACTCCGGAGCTGTCAAAAGGTAGTCAAAGGTCTCACGGCTGTACGCCTCGCCGTCGATGAAGCAGCGCTGATCGAGCCGCCAACACTCGTCGAGTTGTGAAATCGTGAGCGGACGAATGTCGTAGCTGGTGCCCCATGAAGGAGTAGGCGTCTTCTCTTTCTGTTCGGGATCGTATTGAAGATCCGATTGAGACCACCAGCGGGAGCGAAATTTCTTTAGTACAGCCATAACCTTGGTTTCGCGGAGATGAACATCCGGCGATAGTTTACCATCCGCGTTTTTATACTGGCTACAGGATTAACATGCAATCTCCGTAACTGTAAAACCGGTATCGCTGTTCGACCGCATGGCGGTAAGCGCTGAGGATAAACTCGCGGCCGGCGAAGGCGCTGACTAGAATCAATAGCGAAGAGCGTGGCAGGTGAAAGTTAGTGAGTAGCGCGTTGGCGATGCGGAAACGATATCCGGGCTTGATGGTTAATGTCGCTACACCCTTGCCCGCTTCGACGTTTCCATCTTCTTTGGCCGACGATTCGAGCGCGCGCATCGTCGTCGTTCCAACGACGATGACACGACCTCCGGTCGCGCGTGCGTCGTTGATTGTCTGAGCGGCTGGGGCGGAGATCTCGTAGTGTTCACCGCTCACTGAGTGTTGGCCGACATCGTCAACGCGAACAGGTTCAAACGTGCCGTAGCCGACGTGAAGCGTTATCTCTGCCAACGTTGCGCTCTCAGCGACCTCCGCGAGAACTTCTGGAGTGAAATGCAAACCCGCTGTCGGCGCCGCGATCGCACCGCGCTGTTTTGAATAGACTGTTTGATAGCGTTCGCGATCTTCTTGAGATACGCCGGCAGGTCGTTTGATGTAGGGCGGCAGTGGTGTCGAGCCCAGCTCGGCGAGAACGTCGTCGAAAGAACCCTGGCAGTGGAAACGAACGCGGCGCAACTCCGCGCCAGGCCCGTCCAGCAGCTCTGCGATCAATTTCCCTTCGCCAAAGATCACTCGCGCGCCTTCTTTCAAGCGGCCGCCGGGCCGGACAAGCGCTTCCCAAACGGCAGTCTCGATCTCGCGCACGAGAAAGATCTCGACTTGTCCGCCCGTCTCCTCGCGCCTGCCGGCCAATCGTGCAGGAATGACGCGCGAGTTGTTTACGACGACAACATCGTTACGGCGAAGGTAACGAGTGAACTCTTTGAAACTCGAATCAGACCACGTTTGTTTGCTTCGATCGAGCACGAGCATCCGCGACGCATCGCGCTGCTCGAGCGGCGTCTGCGCGATGAGATCAGCGGGGAGATCGTAATCGAAGTCTGAAATGTGCATCAGGTGTCATGGCAACTCGTTGGACGCTGACGAAGGATGTTCGTAGTGAAAGACTTTGGTCAATTGCGCGCCAAACAGCAGGATCAAACTCGAAAAATAGCTCCACGTCAGCACAGCCACCACCGCGCCGACTGAACCATAGATCTGATCGTAATGAAAATACTGAAGGCTCGAGGCGAAGATGTACTTCGCAATTTCCCAGAGCAAGCCAGCGAGAAATGCGCCCGGCAAAGTGTCGCGCAACGAAACTTGAGCGCGCGGCATGAATTTGTAGATGAAAACGAACACCACCACCGTGATCAGATAACTGCCCGTGGCGAAGGTCACCTGCCAGAACGCGCTGCCGACCGAGCTCAGCAAAGCGTATCGCTCGATCTGTCGCGGCGAGAACCTGCCGGCCATCTCACGCAGCGCGACGAGCGCGGATGTCACCAGCACTGACGCCGCGAGTATCAGGCCCACAACGCCGACCATTCCAATCGTCAGTGCACGTCCATGCCAGAAAGTTCTGGAGATCGCGCCCCAGATGCGGTTGAGTGCGCGCTCGACGACTGCAAACACCCACGAGCCGGCCCAAAACACGACGAGGATACAAGTGATAATCGCGCCGGCCCCGATACTCGAGAATGCTTCGATCGTCTCGCGCAGAAATCTGCTCGATCCCGGATAGACGTCAACTGCGTGTGCAAGCATTTGGCTTCCGGCTGCGAGCTTGTTGCTGATGGCGAGCAGTAACAGCAGCGCGGGAAAGAGCGCCATCAATCCGAAGTAACTCATCGCGGCGGCCGAAGTGAAGAGGTCGTTTTCGTGAAATTGATGGAGCGTGTGTCCCAGCATCGATCGCCAAGGCGAGCGGTTACGAACGCCGAATGAATGACGCGAGAATGAAAGAAAGCGCTTCACAGATCCGTGTTATCCGGCGGTTCAGTATTAGCGGGGGTCGAACAGGCTGGGCACTCTGGCGCCTTGCATCTTGATCCCGAAATGTTCGTACGCCAGCGGCGTCGCCAGGCGCCCGCGCGGCGTGCGATCGAGAAATCCTATCTGAATCAAGTACGGTTCTATGATTTCCTCGATCGAGTCTTTCTCTTCGTGAATGGACGCAGAGATCGTGCCCAGACCGACTGGTCCACCATTGAACTTCTCGATGATCGTCAGCAACAGCTTTCGATCCATCTCGTCGAGCCCATAAGTATCGACTTCCATCCGATCCAACGCATGGCTCGCAACCTTCTGGTTGATGCGGCCGTCGTAATCGACTTGCGCATAGTCGCGGACGCGACGAAGCAAACGGTTGACGATACGTGGCGTGCCGCGCGCGCGTCGCGCAATCTCACGTGCACCTTCGTCGTCGATCTCCACGCCGAGAATCTCAGCGGAACGTTTGCAGATCACTTCGAGATCTTCGTGCGGGTAGAAGTCGAGGTGAAAGACGATGCCGAAGCGTCCGCGCAGAGGAGCTGTGATTAGACCGGCTCGCGTCGTGGCGCCGATGAGTGTGAACTTCGGCAACTCGAGTTTGATCGACCGCGCCGCCGCGCCCTGGCCGATCAACAGATCGAGCTGGTAATCCTCCATCGCCGGATAGAGCTTTTCCTCGAGCGCCGGTAGCAGGCGATGGATCTCGTCGATGAAAAGTACGTCGCCTTCCTGAAGGTTCGTGAGCAAGGCGGCGATGTCGCCGGCCTTCTCGATCGCCGGGCCGGCGGTCGATCTCAACTCGGCGCCCATCTCGTTAGCGATGATGTTTGCGAGCGTGGTCTTGCCTAAGCCTGGAGGACCAGTAAGTAGCACGTGATCGAGCGCCTCGCGACGACCGAGTGCGGCTTTCATGTAAATGCGCAGGTTCTCTTTGACCTGGCGCTGGCCGATGTATTCCTCGATGCGGTTTGGGCGCAGCGTGAGATCGAGCTGGCGATCGTCGTCGCTTGGCAGACTGTCTTTCACGCGTGCTGATATCGATTCTGGTGCCATGGTAGTTTCCAATTCAAACGCGAGCGAGCTTGCGCAAGGCGCGCCTCAACACCGAGTCAATCGTAAGTTCGCCGCCATCGCTGAGCGCTGCGTCGACAGCTTTCTCCGCCGCCGATCGTTGATAGCCCAGATTGAACAACGCCGAGAGCGCATCAGATCGCACGTAGTCTTCCGGAGCACCACTCCGGGCTTCGGCGG
>DASSEB010000287.1:0-13623 GCA_035696765.1 Pyrinomonadaceae bacterium
ATCACCACAGCATCGATTCCTTGTTGCGTTACAAAGAATGCGGTTCGACGATCACGCTCGCCGGGAAGGAACAGCAAAAAGGCCTGGATCTTTTCGTGATTGACCTGGTCGATAAAGAGAAGCGCAAGACGCGTTATTACATCAGCGCCAAATCATTGCGCGTGCTCTGGCTGGAGTATGACGAAGCCAATCCGGGCGGCAGTCCCGTGAAATACACCCGCAAATTCCTCGATTACCGCGCAGTGCAACAGACCCTCGCACCGTACCGGATCCTGTTGTTGGAGGACGGGCGGCAGAGCCAGGAGACGCGCGTCCTGACCATCACTTACGGCGTCAAAGTCAGCGACTCTATTTTTAAGAACCCCGAAGGCTAGCCACAAAAAGGCACAAAAGGCACAAAAATAATAGTAAACTCCTGGACAGTCTCGCTTATGTGAGTCTCTCCTTTTGTGCTTTTTGTGCCTCTTTGTGGCCCCTTTTCGGGAACCTCTTTGCGGCCCAAGCGTGTATTTCACCCGTGTGAGAGCCTACCTGCCCTGATGAATACGTTAACTACCATCGATGAGCTGGGCTTTGCGCCGGCCCTCCAGGAAGAATTGCTGGAGGACACAACTTCCGACCACGCGTTGTTGGAAGCGACTCGAACGGGGGATCAGGATGCTTTCGCCGAACTGGTAAGTCGTTATCGAAACCAGATTACGAGCTACATCTACCGCATGACGAACGACTACGACGGCGCGGTGGATCTGGCTCAGGAGACCTTTGTGAGGGTTTACCGCGCCGCTGACCGGTACCAACGAAGCTATGCGTTTTCGACTTACATCTATCGCATCGCGACCAACCTGGCCATCAGCGAGCTCAGAAAACGAAAGCGTCGCAAGCTGGTTTCGCTGACCGGGTTCTTTCAACCCACCGACGGCGGCGAGGCGAAAGAGTTGAATCCGCCGGACGGCCGCCCGTTGCAGGACTCGGAACTGGTCGACACGGAGCGACGCAATGCGGTGCAACGAGCGATCAGCACATTGCCGGAGAAGTATCGCGCGCCTCTGATTCTCCGCGACGTGGACGGGCGCAGTTATGACGAGATCGCAAAGATCCTGGAGACGAGCGAGGGCACGGTGAAATCGAGAATCAGCCGCGCGCGCGGGTTCCTGCGCGAGAAGATGCGCGCTTATTTGTAGGTGAAGAGTTATGAGAAAAAACAGTTGTGAAGTAATTCGTCGAGAACTCGATGAGTTGATGCTTGATGACACGTGCAGCTCGGCTGCAATGGAGCACTTGCGGGAGTGTGCTGCGTGCAGTGAGTTCCATGACAAGCAAACGAAGTTGCGACAGATGGTCGGTGGTCTCGGCACCGTTGCAGCGCCACCGGATTTCGATTTCCGTCTGCGTGCGCGTCTTGCTGGCGAGTCGAACGGCGCTTCAATCCGTTATTGGCCGTTGGCGCGCCGCGGTTTGGCAGTGGCAGCAGCGTTGATCGTTTTAGCGTTTGGAGTCGTCGTGATCCGAAATGTTATGAATCGACCGCCGGAGACGATCGCGGTCAAGGACCAGCCGGTTGTTCCACAGCCCGGGCCGAAGCCGGTTGAAAGTCCGAAACCAACAGTGAACCCGCAGGAGTTTGCGGCGGCAGTTCCGGCGAACAGCCCACAAAGAATTAAGAACGAGCGCCCTGTACCAGCGACGGCGAAGAACAGGCATACCGTGGTCACGGCGGATTTCAGCAGCGAGCGCGCCGATTCAATCAATGGAAGCCTCGCGGCCTCCACTGCTTTTCCGATTGACGCGTCGTTGCAGTCACTCAAAGTTTCACTTGACGATGGACGCGGAAACGCGCGGACTATCTCGGTGCCAACAATCACTTTCGGATCGCAACGGATGTTACAGGGTGGAAATCAGTTTGCCGCAAAGGGTGTTTGGTAAGCGCGCCACAAAGACGCACGCCAAAGAGGAATAGCCACAAAGAGGCACATAAGGCACAAAAAAGAAGTAATAGAGATGAATGCCAGGAAGTTAATTCGAGTCACGACGTTCTTTGGCGCACTGTTCTGCTATGCCGTAACAAGTGCGCAGACTCCGTCTCCGTCACCTCCGAGAAGACCTGCTGCGCCGGTAAGAGTGGGTCGATCAGGAGAGAAGTTACGTACGGCACCGCAAGTCGTGACCATCGTTCATCGTTTGAACGCACTCAAAATGTTCCGGCTTCTCGCGCGTTCCGAAGAGCAGGTGCAGGCGATTGAAGGTCTCGACGCGGCGTTCAACCTGATGGACGACGTTCACACCAACGTCATCGCGGGCCTTGCAATGGACGACGGCGAAACGATTGCCGCGTGGCTGCCCGAAGCTGAGGTGGAATTTGGACCAGTCGCTCCCGCGCCGTTCCCTCCACGCGCTCCGAAATCGCCGCGTGCGTGGACACAAGCTTTTCCGCGAATCGGCGCCGGCCTGCTCGAAGGACCCGACATCTCGGTTATCGGCTCTGATGGAAAACGTCTAACGGCAACGTACGTCGGATTCGATGCCGTCACCGGCCTTTCGATCTTGAAGCTCGCCGACAAGAACGCGCTCACGGCGGATGCGATCAAAGACGAGCCTGTGAACACAGGTGAGTCGGTGCTGATTTTTGGTCCGGAACCGGCAACGAAAGCGCGAGCGCTTCTCGGTGGGAATTTCTACGTGCGCATGGGAGCGATCGAAGGCCGCATACAAAATGTTCTGACTGCGCCGTCGGGAGAAATAGCAAAGTTCAAAATCAACGCACCGCGTTTCTCGCACGCGAACATCGGCGGCGTCGCGATCAACGAAGATGGCGAGACGATTGGGATCGTCGACGGCATGGAGGGAAGTGAAGCAACTATTCTTCCGACTGCTTTGATTCGACGCGCGGCGCAGCGTGTTTTGGAACAGCAGGCAAGCGTGCCGCGTCCGTGGCTTGGCGTGAAAGGCGAGGCGGTCGCGGAGCTCAAGCTCGAACAGATCGTGGGTCATGGTTGGGAGTTGAATCGTGCCGCGGATCTCGCCGGCAAGCATAATGGAATAATGTTGACGTCGATCGTTCCGGGCAGTCCTGCGGCGTCGGCGGCGCTGCGTGCGGGAGACGTCATTCTTAAAGTCGACGACAAACCGATCCAGAACGCCGAAGACTTTACATGGTGGTTGGAACAGGCTGGTCCAAGCAGTTCAGTACGCTTTACAGTGGCGCGGCCCGATCGTCCTGCCGAAGAACCACTCAGTGTGAAGTTGAGTGGGATGTTCGATCGGGGCGTCAGCTTCAGGTTTTTCGCATCAAACCGAGGCTTTTCGTTAATCGATCAGGGGATCGAGACGATCGTCTTGAGACCGCCTGTAGCATCGCAGCTTGGGACTACTGCTGGCCTGCTTGTCGTTTACGTCGAGCCTTCAACTCCAGCCTTTGACGCCGGTCTGCGGGCCGGCGATGTCATTCAAACAATTGATGGAAACCCGGCGCAGCGGTTCAAGCCCGCGCCGCAGGCCACCTCGTTCGCATTCGAGGTTGTGCGGGATAAAGAAAAACGGGTTGTCACGGTTCCGGCCAAAAATAACCACAGATAAACGCGGAGACAAAGCACGGATTGATCTGCGTTCATCTGCGGCCCTTTTGTGCGTTTTTGTGGTGAGTGGTAACCTAGCGGCCCATGTTTCCGGAAGCCGTTAAGCGCTATCACGATCTGCTCTCGAACCAGGAATTAGCCGAAGCGTCTCGCGCCCTTCTCGATCAAGGGCTCGAGAGAGCCAAACTGATCTTCGGCGGCCGCCGCCTTTCACCGTATCTCCGTCCGCACTTCGTATCGGAGTCAGACTTCGCGAACATTTGCCGCATCTGCGAGACAGTCTGGTCCGCGATCCAAAAGGTGAAGGATGCGGCTGTGGCGGATCCCACGGTCATTCAGGACCTCGGGCTGACGGAGATCGAGTATGAACTGGTCTCGATCGATCCCGGCTACAAGGCAGTTTCACCAACCGCGCGGCTCGACTCCTTTCTCACCGAATCGGCCTACAGCTTCGTCGAACTCAACGGCGAGAGTCCGGCTGGAATCGCGTATGCCGACGCGGCGTACGACATCTTCTCGTCGCTGCCGGTGATGAAAGAGTTTGCTGCCGAGTACAACGTGCGACCGATGTACGGCCGGCGTTTAATGCTCGACGTTCTGCTCAGTTCGTACGAAGAGTTTCTTGGCAGAAAACCTGAACGCACACCGCGGATCGCGATCATCGATCTTCCCGGCGTTCCGACAGTCAAAGAGTTTGAGCTGTTCCGGGAGTTCTTCGAACAGGCCGGATACCCGTCGGTGATTTGCACGCCGCAGGAGCTCGAATTCCGCGACAACCGCTTGAGCGTGGCAGGCCAGGAGATCGACATCGTTTACAAGCGCCTGCTCGTGAACGAGTATCTACCGATCATGAAGGACTACCCGGCGCTGCTGGATGCGTACCGCGCTCGCGCAATCTGCATGGTGAATAGTTTCCGCTCGAAGCTGATTCACAAGAAAGCGCTGTTCGCTGTTCTGACGGATCCGAAGCACGCGCGGCTGTTCACGGACAATGAACTCGCGGCAATACGAGCCCACGTGCCGTGGACGCGCGTCGTGAGAGACGAACACACGGATTACTTCGGTCGCGAAGTGAACCTGCTCGATTTTATCCGCGCTGACGGCGAGCGACTCGTGCTCAAGCCGAACGACGATTACGGCGGCCACGGAATCACCATAGGCTGGAGCGTCGACCAACGCGGCTGGGACGAAGCCATCAATAACGCACTGGCGAACGGCGATTATCTCGTGCAGGAACGCGTGCCGACTGCTCGCGAAACTTTCCCCGCGTTGACTGACGACGGGCGAATCGAGTTTGCCGAACAGCTCGTCGATCTCGACCCACTGCTGTTCAACGGTAAAGTGGGTTCGGCGTTTACGCGTTTGTCGTTTACCGAGCTGGCGAATGTCAGCTCCGGCGGAGGCATGGTGCCCACCTACATCATCAGTAAAAAGTGACCAAAAACGGTTACAATCGAACCTGCCACGGATGGACACGGGTGTTCAGAGATCGGAAGTTTCATTAACGTGGGCTGACTTGCCCGATGCGACAAAGGAACTGCTGACGGGAAAGCTGGCCGGGTTGTGGGGCGCGCCGACCGACGCCGCGGCCTTCGATTCATGGCCGCTCGATAAAAAACAGGCCCTGCTGTTGCTGTTGAACCGAATGGAGGCAAAGGGACTGTGGCATCTCGTCAAAAGAGTGACTAATGTTTACGGCGAAGGCGGCGTGGGATTACAGTTTCAGGCATGGCCGATGATCGAGTCGACCTTATCGCGGCGCCGCGACTTCACGCGCATGTTCGCGAACCACAAAGACACCAGCGGCGGATTTTACGAGCGGGAAAGAGGCGAAGCGATCCTGCATTTTTTGTTTGAAGAAGGCGAGCCACGAACGTGGTACGTGCACTTCGATCTTTATAGTCCGGTGCACTCACCGGCAAGTGCGTGGAAGCATATGCGCTATGAGTTCATGGGCAAAGTGAAACCTGACTGGAAAATGATTTCCAGGTACCTGAACTCGTAGACAGATCAGAAAGAGGGCAAATGTTCGATCAATTTACACTGGGTATCGAAGAGGAATTTCAGATCGTCGATCCGCAAACGCGCGAGCTCCGTTCGCACGTGGCTGAGATTCTCGAAGAAGGCAAGATGCTGCTCGGCGAGCAGATCAAGCCTGAAATGATCCAGTCGATGGTGGAAGTAGGCACGGGGATTTGTCGCAACATCCAGGAAGCGCGCACTGATATCACGCGCCTGCGCAGCATCATTGCCGCCCTCGCGAAAAAGAACGGGCTGGTAATCGTGGCCGCCTCCACCCACCCGATCTCGCGCTGGCAGGACCAGGAGATTTTCGACGACGAACGCTACGAACTGTTGGTCCAGGAACTACAGACTGTCGCCCGGTCGCTATTGATCTTCGGGCTTCACGTTCACGTCGGTATGGCGGATCGTGAACGAGCGATTCACATCATGAATGCCGCCCGTTACTTTCTGCCGCACGTTCTGGCGCTCTCGACTTCGTCGCCGTTCTGGATGGGCCACAACACCGGACTGAAGTCTTATCGCACTGAAGTCTTCAAACAGTTTCCGCGCACGGACATTCCCGATCACTTCGACTCGTATGGCTCGTTTCAACGCTATGTCGATCTGCTGATCAAGACTAAATGCATCAACGATGGAAAGAAGATCTGGTGGGACATTCGTCCGCATCCGTATTTCCCGACGCTCGAGTTTCGCGTCTGCGACATTCCGACGCGCGTAGACGACACGCTCGCGATCGCTGCGCTGTTTCAGGCGATCGTCGCCAAGCTGGATAAGTTGATCGACCGCAATCTCGGGTTCAGGCTTTACCGGCGCATGCTTATCCAGGAGAACAAGTGGCGCGCCGTTCGCTATGGGTTGGATGGAAAGATGATTGACTTCGGCAAGCAGACTGAAGTGCCGGTGCGTGATCTTGTGATGGAGTTACTCGAGTTCGTCGACGATGTTATTGACGAGTTGGGGTCGAGAAAAGAGATCGAGCACGTGCATACGATCCTCGAGCGTGGCACTTCTGCCGACCGGCAACTTCAGGTTTATCGTGAGACGAACGACCTCAAAGCGGTGGTCGACGATTTGATTAAGTTGACGATGGAAAACGTGCCGGAGACGACGCAGTTCGGCACCCCGCAAGCAACTACGACCGCGTCCACTATCGCCAAATAACGCCACAAAAAGGCACCAAAAGCACAAAACGATTATTGTGCTTTTGGTGCTATTTTGTGGCCAAGGTAGTACTGCCAAAGCATGCGTGCGGCGACAGCTCGATGCGGGCGCCATTGCTCAGCCAATCGCTCCAGTTCTACGGGTCGAGGCCTCGTAGCCAAACCCATCAGGTCCTGCATAGCCACCGCTAACGCCAGATCTCCGGCCGGCCAGATGTCCGCGCGCCGCATCGCCATCAAAAGGTATACGTCCGCACTCCACAATCCAATGCCTTTGACTCGCGTTAGGGCAAGTCTCGCCTCGTCGTCGCTCATCCGCGCGAGCTTGGGGAAACTCAATGCACCATTGACGATCGCGGATGAGAGATCAAGAAGATAAGCCGACTTCTGCCGCGTCACGCCGAGACTGCGCAAGTAACTGTCACCCAACTCCAGGAACCGCGAAGGCGTGAAAGGCTGAATAGCAGCTTCAATTCGAATCAACATCGACTTCGCAGATTTCAACGACACCTGCTGCTCGAGGATGATGTGCACGAGTGTGGGAAAGCCCGTTGCGCGCCGCCACAGCGGAGGATCGCCGTGATCCGCGAGTATTCCGGCGAGCATCTTATCTCTTGCTGCTAGGTCGCGCGCCGCGAGGGCGAGGGTTTTCTGCGTGAGTGGCCGAAGCGAAGCCGCCGACTGCATTTACCGGCTCGTTGCAAGTTTCAGGAAATTCTCGAACAGCATGCGACCGTCACGCGAATCGTTCTGATGCTCCCAACGAGTGCGGCTCTTGTTCCAGTCTTCGAATGATTTCTCGAGATGAAACTGCACGGTGTAGATCAGTTGTCCATCAGTGCGTTTCACCATCATCTGGTTACGACACAGGTAAGAGCTCGCCAGGAGTTCAAATCCTTCCGGCACCCGATCGAGTTGGAGACCGTGGTTCTGCCACACGCGAAGAATGCGTGCCGGCGCTACCGGATCGGCGCAGTTGATGTTCTCAAAGATTGGATCGCCGGGCTCGGTGATGCGCACGAAGCGATACTGGTACTCCTGCGGGCGCTGCTCGCGTTGCTCGTGCTGCTCGAGTTTGTCGAGCGTGATCACGCGCGCGCCAAAACTCAATCCAACCAATTGGTGACCGCCACAGATCGCGAGGACCGGAATCTTCGTCGTGCGAATGAAATCACCGAACTCGTCCAGCATCGACTGCTGGTAATAATCAAAGTCGCGCAACGTGCCACTCAACACGATCGCATCAGGCTGAAAGCGTGCCGCAGCTTTTGCGACTTCCGAAAGGTGCGCGACCTCCGTCGTCGGACGCTTCACGAGTCGCGAAATATTGTTCACAATATTTTCAATCGCCATCCCGGCGATCAGACGCTCGCGCCGGATTTGCGCGGAGAGCATCGCGCCCCACTCTCGCCGCGCAACGGCGGAAAGGTCTGCTTCGTCGCGCAGCAGATTATCGACGACGAGCACGCGCGCCTCGTCGATGCGCTGGTGAATCGGTTCGTAGCGGCAATAGCTTTGTTGTGTATAAGGGAAAGGAAGTGAACCCGAGATTTCAGCGGGGTCAGTTGCCGGGGTAAAGTCTTGAGTCATTATGTTCAGTTAGATTCACTTATCGTTTCTTGAGTTTAAACTCCGGGACGCGTGTGCCGGCCCCAGCCTCCTTGATGTCCGCGCGAATCTTAGCAAGCAGCAGGCCACGCACCCGAGCACGGAATCTTGCGCTCTCCGCCTTGCCCTCCTGCTCAACCAGCAACAACATTCTATACCACGACGACTCCAATTCATCCGCTAAATGGGAGATTTTTGTTATATCGTACGGGAGTGCTACATCCTCGCAGCCGAGGCGCGCGAACACCGACAGGTACCTCGCGGTCGCCAGATCCGGACACAAAAGGCGCTTGCGTCCGAGCTTTAGCTCGACTCCGAGCAGCGTGTGCTGAATGAGAACACGCGCGGAGGAGCTAATGGCGTCGAAGTGATAAGAGCGTGTGCGAAGCTTCAGAATTCGTTCGCGATAGATCCGCGGCAGCCAGGATTCACCGAGTTGTTCCGTGATCTTTTGGGCGTAGTCTTCGGCCGGCATCTATCTGAACCACAGATTACACGGATTTATCTGCGGATTTTATCTGTGAAATCGGTGGTTAGCTGTTTCGTAAAAATCTGTGACTCGATCTTTGTCTGAAGCGCACTGATCACTCGCCCCGGAAAGATTCCGAGATAGAGCACACCCAGCACCGTTATCACCAACGCCAGCGCGACGCTCGCAGGAATCCTTGGCGCGCTCCACGCCATCGTTCGTTCACCGAAGAACATCACGATGATCAGCCGCAAGTAGTAATAAGCTGAGACGGCGGTATTGAGCACGCCGACGATCACAAGGCCGTAATACTTCTGCTCGATGGCCGCGCCGAACACGAGGATCTTTCCCATGAAGCCCGCGGTCAGCGGCATGCCGAGCAGGCTCAGTAAAAACAAGCTCAACGAGAACGCCAGCACCGGCGATTCAAACCCGATGCCGCGGTAGTCTTCGATCGACGTGCGGCGGTCACCGTTGCGCGCGATTAGCTGGACCACTGCGAACGCGCCGATGTTCATCACCGCGTAGGTCAACAGATAGAACATGACGGCGGTGATGGCAGTGTTGCGTTGGGCCAGGTCTGCGGCCGCTCCCGCCGCCACGAATCCAACCAACGCGTAACCTGCGTGTGCAATCGACGAATACGCCAGCAATCGTTTGACGTTGTTCTGGACGATTGCGACGACGTTGCCGAGTGTCATCGTGAGAATCGCCATCACCACGAGTGTGGCGACCCATGCCTGATGAACGTTTCCATTCGCCGAAGTCGAAGCCGAAACAACGAACGGCAAACCAAAAACAAAAACGCGCATGAACGAAGCAAACCCGGCGGCTTTCGGTCCGGCAGCCATGAACGCCGTGACTGGTGTCGGCGCGCCTTCGTAAACGTCCGGCGTCCAGATGTGAAAAGGCGCGGTGGCGATCTTGAAACCAAAGCCGACGAGCATCATCGCGGCGCCGGCGAAAAGTAAGGCAGGATACTGCGCCTGATCGATGCGACTCGCGATCTCGGCGATGTTCGTTGTGCCGGCAACGATCCGGCTGAGCGAGCCGCCTGGTCCGGGCTCGACAATCGATGTGGCTCCGTAGACAAGCGCGATGCCATACAGCAGAAACGCGGAAGAGAACGAGCCGAGTATGAAGTACTTCAACGACGACTCATTCGAGCGCACGTCGGTGCGACGGAATCCCGCCATCACGTAAGTTGCAATCGAGAGAATCTCGAGTCCGAGAAAGATGATCACGAGGTCGTTGCCGGACGCCATGAACATCATGCCGACGGTGGCAAATAACAATAGCGAGTGAAACTCTCCGGCCGGTAGTTGCTCTCCGTGGACCCAGACGGTTGAAATCAACAACGTCAGACCCGCGACGAGCAGGAAGATGAGCGTGAAGCCGAGGCGCAGCTCGTCGAGCACGATCATGCCGTTGAACGCATCGGACGACGCGGTGCCGTTGGCCCACAGAAAGATGGTGGCGACAGCGGCGAGTACCAGTCCGGCTAGTGAAATGCCGCCGGTGATCCAGCGTTGTGTCGGACGCGCGAAAGCGTCGACCAGCATCACGACGACTGCCGCGATACAAAC
The DNA here is from genome assembly GCA_035696765.1 of Pyrinomonadaceae bacterium. Taxonomy (GTDB): domain Bacteria; phylum Acidobacteriota; class Blastocatellia; order Pyrinomonadales; family Pyrinomonadaceae; genus PSRF01. The sequence continues at coordinate 10,421 of DASSEB010000287.1, forward strand.
GATGACTTCCGGCGCGATTAGCGACCAACTGATAATCGGCATCACTGATTGCGCCAGAAAGATCTCACGCCAGGGCGCAAAGGACGCAAAGAGCGGGGTCATCTTGAGCCCTCCTCTGCGTCCTTTGCGTCTTCGCGTGAAATTACCGCAGTCGTGTATGAGCCGCCCGCAGGATTTGCGTTGACGCGCGCTCGAATCGTCTCCACGCTCGCTCGCGAACGATCGAGAAACACGCGCGGGTAAACGCCCATAAAGAGCATCAGAATAAGCAACGGCACAAGCAGCGCAGTCTCGCGATTGTTCAGGTCAAACAAGCGCGCGTTTTCTTCGTTAGTAACCTTCCCGAAGACGACGCGCTGAAGCATCCAGAGCATGTAAACAGCCGCCCAGATCACCCCCGTGCTTGCCAGCATCGTCACGACCCAGGGGCGGCTGACGGCTGTCGAGGTCCACGTTCCAATCAGGATCAGAAACTCTCCGACAAACCCATTCAGAAACGGCAGACCGATCGATGAGAGAGAAGCGAACACAAAGAGCGTCGAGAACCACGGCATCGGCGTGGACAGTCCGCCAAACTCGCTGATCATGCGCGTGTGCCGCCGCTCGTAAATGAAACCGACAAAGAGAAAGAGTGCGCCTGTGGAAACGCCGTGATTCAGCATTTGGTAAAGCGCGCCCTGCATGCCGAGTTCAGTGAAAGAAAACAGCCCGAGCACGACGAAACCCATGTGACTCACTGACGAATAAGCGACCAGTCGTTTGACGTCCGGCTGGACCATCGCCACGAGCGCGCCGTAGATGATGCCGATCACGGCAAGCGTGATTATCACGGGAGCAAAGGCACGCGCAGCATTCGGAAACAGGGCGAGGTTGAAACGCAGCAGACCGTACGTTCCCATCTTCAGCAACACGCCGGCGAGAATCACTGACCCGGCGGTCGGCGCTTCGGTATGCGCGTCCGGCAGCCAGGTATGAAACGGGAACAGTGGAACTTTGATGAAGAATGCGAGCGCAAAAGCGAGAAACAGCCAGTACTCGGCCCGCGGCGTCAGCGGGCTCGACGCCATCGCTTGCAAGATTGTCGGGTAATCAAACGATCGGAAGATAAAGTAGATGGCGATTATGCCGACCAGCATCAACAGGCTGCCGACCGCAGTGTAAATGAAAAACTTCACCGCCGCGTAGATGCGACGCTCGCCACCCCAGATTCCGATCAGGAAGAACATCGGCACGAGCGACGCTTCGAAGAACAAGTAGAACAGCAGCAGGTCGAGCGAAACAAAAACGCCGATCATCGCCGATTCGAGAATCAGCAGAAACACGTAATACGAAAGTTGTCGCTTGCGCACTGAAGTCCAACTCGACAGCACCGAGATTGGCATTAGCAGCGTAGTCAACAACACGAGCCACAAACTCACGCCGTCGACTCCGATGTGATAACGAGCGCCAATCGATCCGATCCAGCTTACGTTCTCGTCGAACTGGAATTCCGACCCATTCACGCCGAGCCGTCGCAGCAGAAGCAGTGACACGGCAAACGTGACCGCGGTCGCGATGAAGGCGATCCAACGATAATGCTCTTCGCGCCTGTTGGACAGAAAGCTGTAGCCGACGAGCGCGAGCGCGCCGGCGACTGGCAACAGGATCAGGATGGTCAAGTGCGGCATAAACTATCGTGGCAGTCCGGGGAAGCCCAGGTACGCAAACACTCCGATCAAAATCAGTGCGCCGGCCAGAATGATCGCGGCGTAACCACGCACAAATCCGGCTTGCAGGTGACGCGCGAGTCTTCCGCCTTCCGTGACGACCTCTCCAATCGAGTGCAGGATGCCGTCGATGACTCCGACGTCAATTATTTTCCAAAAGCCTTCGCGCGAGACTGCTTCGATCGGGTGGATCAGTGCGGCATCGTAAGCTTCGTCGACGTAGTATTTGTTTTCGAGCAGCCGTGGCATCTGCAAGAGGGGACGTCGCTGGAAGAGATACCAGCCCGCGCCAATTCCTAATAATCCGACAAGCACTGAGAGTCCGGCGAGCGCCCGTTCAGCCGTAATCTCTTCACTCGAATGCGCGGCCGTGTGCGCGGGCTCAGGCACAGGCGCCGGGGCGTGCGTTTCGTCCACTGGCGCTGAAACTGGTTCTGCATGTCCCTCGGTTGCGCCCGCCCCGATCTTTGCAACAACGGGTTCAAGCGTGTGTTCGATCACGTTCACGTTCCGATCCGTAAACAACGAACTCAGCGCGTAAGGTATACCGATGAAGCCGCCGATCGTGGACAGTACCGCCAGCACGATCAGCGGCACAGTCATGATCCACGGCGACTCGTGCGGCTCGACAGGACCATGATGCGGATCGGGTTGTTCGTGCGCCGGATGTGCGCTGCGAAAACGCTCCTCACCCCAAAAGGTCATCACCATCATCCGCGTCATGTAAACAGCGGTTAGAAACGCAGTCAGAACCGCGATGCCCCAAAGAAGTTTGCTGAACGTTGTCGACGGCAGGCTAAACGCCGGAGCACTCCAGGTACGCCAGAGAATCTCATCCTTTGAAAAGAACCCGGCGAAGATCGGAACGCCCGAGATCGCCAGCCAGCCAGTGAGCATCGTCGCGAACGTGATGGGCATGTACTTCTTCAGCCCGCCCATGCGGCGCATGTCCTGCTCGTGATGCATGCCGTGAATCACCGAGCCGGAACCAAGGAACAGCAGCGCTTTGAAAAATGCGTGCGTGATGACGTGGAAGATCGCAGCGATAAACGCGCCCACACCGCAGGCCAGGAACATGTACCCGAGCTGTGAAATCGTTGAATAGGCCAGGACTTTCTTGATGTCGTTTTGCGCGAGCCCGATAGTTGCGGCGAAGAGCGCGGTCGCGGCGCCGATGACGGCGACGATAAACATCGCCGTTGGCGCATGCACGAAGATCTCCGAGCAACGCACGATCATGTAGACACCCGCGGTGACCATCGTCGCCGCGTGGATCAGCGCGGAGACTGGCGTCGGACCAGCCATCGCGTCGGGCAGCCAAACGTACAAAGGTATCTGCGCGCTCTTTCCCGCCGCGCCGATAAACAACAGCACCGCGATCGACGTTGCTCCGCCGGCGAGGATGGCTCCAGCAGTGAAAGGATCGACGGGCTGGTTTTTGAAGAACGAGAGCGTGGTGTGTGCGACTTCACCCGCGGCTGGATTGGCGAAGAAGCT
>DASSEB010000288.1:0-4848 GCA_035696765.1 Pyrinomonadaceae bacterium
AGCCCTCAAGGCAGCGAGCACCGCCGCAGACCCTTACCTTTCTCAAATCGCCTTCGAAGCGTTGCGCAAACTAAACCGCAGATAAAACGGATGGGGTACGGATCAGCGCTGATCCGTACCCCATCAGTGTCTTTTAATCCGTGGTTAGTTTTCAGCTTTTTCTCCGCGGCCATGCCCCTTCTTGGCAGCTTTCGAGGCCTGCGGGATCGGCAGTCCAACACCACCTGACAGCGTTTCGCTTGAACCCTCGGTCACGTCCGGGCCCTGCGCCATCTCGTGAATCAATGCACCGCCGGAGCTCTTCGAAAAGATCAGCCGGTTACGGATGCCGTCGACGTCTACGTGCACCAGATCTCCCAATCCGATCTGGCCTGTGGCTACAAGGTTCGACAACGGATACACGAGGAACCGCTCGACCGCTCGCTTCAAGTGACGCGCGCCGTATTTATAATCCAGCCCTTCCTTCATCAGCATGTCTTTCGCCGTGTCGGAGCACTGGAAGACAAACTTGGTTCCCGCTGACTGCATGATCCGATCTTGAACTGCCTGCAATTCGAGATCGAGAATCTGCCGGAGATGATGTTCCTTCAACGAACGGAAGACCACCACCTTGTCAATCCGGTTCATGAACTCAGGCGAGAACTTGCGCCGCGCTGCTTCAACGGCCGTACGATAAATCTTCTGGTCCACTTCCGTGTCATTCGGCGTCTTGGAACCTTTACCCGGAGCGAACCCGATGCCGCCGGAGATCAGTTCCGACATCTCGCGCGCGCCGAGGTTGGAGGTCATGATGACCATCGCCTTGGAAAAGTCGACGCGACGATTGTCGCCCAAAGTCAACGTGGCTTTGTCGAGAATACCCAGCAGCAGTTGCCACAAACTGTCGGAAGCTTTTTCGATCTCGTCGAACAGCACGAGGGAGACTTTCATATCGTCCGTGTGCATGCGATCGAGATTCTCCTGGGTCAGCATCGGCGAAGTTTCGCGATGACCCAGGTAGCCCGGAGGTGAGCCGATGAGTTTGGCAATCTCGTGTGAATGTTGAAACTCAGCGCAGTCGATTTTGACGACAGCGTTCGGATCGCCATACAGCACCTCAGCGGCAGCTTCGATCACGCGCGTCTTTCCGGAGCCGGTGGGTCCCAGGAACAACATCGTGCCGATCGGCCGGTTCGGCGGATTCATGCCCGCCAAAAAGATTTGATACAGACCGCTCATGCGTCTGACCGCGCGTTCTTGACCTACGATTCGTGAGGTCAACCGCTCCTCAAAATCCTGAGCACGCGGGCTCTTCTGATCGGGATCGAGGAAAACTGTACCTGTGTTATTCATGTGTGTTGTCACGTCGCAGTCAGCTAACATCGGCTCGCTCCTTAAGGCCTCAAAACCTTCTGGCCCATTGCCTCTCTAGCAAGGAACGATCCGCACATCAAATTGATGCGGGGGGAAGATGGTAAGGTTCGCCATCGCGACTTTCAGCGCCTGAAACGGAGGGCGACCGGATGCTATATATACAACTCCGCCAAAAATGTCACCCTAAATCTCATATAAATCGAGGGATTTGCTGTAAAAGATCCGGGGAACGCAACTGGGCGTGACATTTCCTGTCAAGGATTAACTGACAATAATTGCACGTTTTCGGCCACGGATTACACGGATCGGCACAGATCAGATTTGAACCCGTGTAATCCGTGGCTCAACTCTTAATCGTAATACTCCAGTCCGAGGTGAGTAATGAGATCCTCGCCGCGCAGGTGCCGCAACGTGTTCTTCAGTTTCATGAGCTGAATAAAAATATCGTGCTCGGGATACAACCCGGGTGCGGTTTGCGGAGACTTGAAGTAGAACGAAAGCCACTCCTGCACGCCCTTCATCCCTGCTCGCTGAGCGAGATCGAGAAAGAGTGCGAGGTCGAGAACGATAGGCGCGGCCAGGATTGAGTCGCGGCAGAGGAAGTCGATTTTGATCTGCATGGGGTAACCGAGCCAGCCGAAGATATCGATGTTGTCCCAGCCTTCTTTGTTGTCGCCGCGCGGCGGATAGTAGTTGATGCGTACGACGTGTGAGAAGTCCTTGTACAAACTAGGATAGACATCCGGCTGAAGAATGTATTCGAGCACTGACAACTTCGATTCTTCTTTCGTCTTGAAGGAATCCGGATCGTCGAGCACTTCGCCGTCACGGTTGCCGAGAATGTTTGTTGAATACCAGCCATGCAGTCCGAGCATGCGTGACTTCAATCCCGGCGCGATGATGGTCTTCATCAACGTTTGACCTGTCTTGAAGTCTTTGCCGCAGATCGCGAGCTTGTTTTGGTCGGCGAGAGTCATGAGGGCGGGAATATCGACCGTCAGGTTGGGCGCGCCATTCGCGAACGGAATTCCCGACTTGAGCGCGGCGTACGCGTAGATCATCGAAGGTGCGATCGCTTTGTGGTTCTCGCGCATCGCCTTCTCAAACGATTCAATCGTCTTGTGTACCGGATGCTGCTTTAAAAAGATTTCGGTAGACGCGGCCCAGATCATCACGAGCCGCGAGCATCTGTTTTTCTTCTTCCACTCGGCAATCTCTTCTATGAGTTGTTGGGCCAACTCAAACTTGTTCTCACCGGTTTTGACGTTTGTGCCGCTGAGTCGCTTCACGTAAGTCTGATCGAAGACTGCCTTCATCGGCTTAATCTTGCGGAGTGGTTCTTTCAGTTGGCCTAGCAGTTCTTTTTCCAACACGCCCGCGTTCAGCGCTGCGTCGTACGCTGAATCGGGAAAGATGTCCCAGGCGCCGAAAACAAGATCCTTCAGTTGAGCAAGTGGAACGAAATCTTTGACGAGGGGCACGCGGTTGTCGGTCCTCTTGCCGAGCCGAATCGTACCCATCTGTGTAAGGCTGCCAATAGGTTCAGCAACACCTTTTTTGATCGCTTCAACGCCGGCGATGAAAGTGGTGCTGACGGCACCAAGACCTACGAGCAGAACTCCTAACTTTCCTTGGGCAGGACTAATCTCGGTTTGTTTGGCAACTGGCATCTCGGTTCTCCTTTGTGATGTGGAAGGATGATAGCGGCCGCGATGCGTTTACAACCGACGAATCTTGCTCATTATTGGCGACGTATTGCTCGCCACAAAAGGCATCATCAGCCACAAAAAGGCACAAAAAGCACAAAAACTTTTTCGATAAATCCCTGTACCGGACTTCTCTCACAAATCGTTTTGTGCTTTTTGTGCCTTTTTGTGGCTGATGATGCCTTTCCGGAATTCGCGCGGTGTGGCGCCGGTGGCGATACGAAAGGCTTTCGTAAAGTGACTGCCGCTTAAGTAGCCGACGCGCGCTCCGATTTCAGTGACTGAGAGATCAGTTTCCGCGAGCAACAACTGAGCTCGTGCTGCGCGAATGCCGGCGAGATAGTTGTGCGGCGAAGTTCCGGTGAGTTTCTTGAAGAGCCGCGCGAAGTGAAACGGCGAAAGATAAGAAGCGGCGGCGAGCGCTTTCAACGTGAGGTCCTGATCGAGTTGCGTGTGCATCAACTCGACAGAGCGTCGAATGCGTCTATCGACAAGGCCAACGCGAGAAAGCTCGAGCTCTTCCGACAGGCGCGGCGTTGAGTAATTTCTCAACAGGTGGACTAACGCCTGTTCGACCAACGCGCGCATCACGATCTCCTTGCCAGGCTTTTCTCCGGCAAGCTCCGAAACAAAGTCCGCCAGCAGACCGTCGAGCTTTTGATCCGCGCCCACGGGTTCACGTGTGAAGGTGACGATAGACTTCGGCGGAATCAATCGCATTGCAGTTGCGTGTTGCAGGACCAGTGACGCCGAGAATGTCAGGAAGAGAAGTTCCACGTTGCGGCCCTTGCTCGTGACGCTGGTATTCGGTTCGAAGATTACTGACTGCGAAGCCGGAAGAGTCGCATGTCTGCTATCGATTGTGTAATCGACTTGCCCAGCCAACGTCGTGAGTAGTGAATAGCCTGAGGTCGCCTGGCTTTGCCACAGCAGTTGTTTGGCCCTGCGGTAATGAACTGAGAAGTCGGCTGAAATGAAGAACCGGTTCAGTTGAGCCAGGGGACGAGTCATCGATGAGCCAGCATAGCGGCAGGATTGTTCGTAATCAAAGCATCAACACCACTAGATCGACCCCGTTCAATCCAGCCGGGATCGTCGACCGTCCAAACCGCGACGATCCAACCGAGGAGTTTTGCTTTGTCGATTAAGTCCTTGCGGGCGAGTCGATGATGAAGCGCGAGTGCCGTTGCTCCAACGGCGATGGCTTGATTGACGATGCGCTCGTTTGACAACACCGGCAGGTTTGAGAGTGATGGTTCGAACAGGGCCGCCGTTTTAATTTCCGAATCGATGTTTTTTACGACCTTCAGCACCGGGAGGTCAAAGCACGAAACGATTACGCGCTGCTTTAACGAGTGTTCGTTGATGAGCCTGCAACATGCGTCAGCTAGCGGCGCGTGCTCTGACGCCGAGTCAGACTTCATTTCAAGATTGAGCACGAGGTTGTTGGACTCGAAGAGTGTGAGCAACTGATCGAGACTCGGAACTGTCGCGTCGGCAAATTTCCGATCGAACCAACTGCCAACATCGACTTGCTCGAGTTCGGCCCACGTCAAATCAGCGACGCGACGCTGCAACCCGCCGGTGCGACGAAGGGTCCCGTCATGGATAACGACTGGAACACCATCGCGCGTGAGACGAACGTCAAACTCAACTCCATCCGCACCCACAGCAATCGCTTCCTTAAAAGCCGCGATCGTGTTTTCAGGAGCGACAGCAGAAGCGCCGCGATGACCGATGATTAGTGGAGTAGACATAAATTAAGCCACAGATCTCCACAGATGAACAC
>DASSEB010000289.1:0-4370 GCA_035696765.1 Pyrinomonadaceae bacterium
TCCAGACCCAATCACGCAAGCATCGTAGACGTTGCTCAATACCTCTTGATGGTTTATGAGGTCGCGAGCGGAAATGATGTGGCGGCGGAGTTCGCTGGTCAGTTTTCTGATCACGCTTTTGCCTCGGGATTATCGATCAGCTTCAGCGCTCGTTCGTCCGCCCAGAACGCGATCAGGCAGAGCGAGGAAAGTGTGCGGCCCATTTTGCGCACCAGCATGAATCGCGAACCGCGCGCATTGAGTGCAACTCTTCCTCCTCCGTACAAAATAGAAGCGCGCTGAGACCACGAAAGAAACCGGGTGACCTTTTTGCGATGATCGGCGCTGCCAGTACGCAGCAGGTATTCAACGTTCTCACCGACATTGATGCCGGTGCTTTGTAATGCAGTGGCGGGAAGGAGAGTGGCGGCGACGGCATCGATGAAGCGTTGGTCGTCCGTGCCCAATGAAAGCTTCGGCGCAATCGCAACGAGCAATGCGGCTCCGAGAAAACTGCGACGGCTTAACTGCGTCTCAAAGGCGGTGATCTCTTGAAGAATCTGTTCGAGTGGTTGCATAGACTCAGTTGTTGCACTGCAACAAAATGCTTGCTAGTGGCGCATGGACACTTCGCGGATTTTATCGTAGAGGCGCCGCTCCGCAGTTGAATCCCTGGCATCATTCTTGATGAAGATTTTCTTCCGGCGAGGCTTTTGCCTCGTAAGTGCACAAAGCGGATTTCACTTCCAGCATGATTGAACACAAAAAAGCACAAAAGGCACAAAAATCAAGGAAAGTCCTTTTGTGAGCTTTCATCCTTCAGGTGTCTGATGTTTCGTACGGTCGCTGTCTTGCTGATCTCAACTCTGATGCCGCTCAAGATTTTATCTCAGACTGTCGAGAAGCCGGCTGTGCGACATGTGATTATCTGCGTCGACGGTGTCGGCTTCTCAACCATCAGCAAGATGCATGCAAACGGTCACTTTAAACTCTTCCGCCCTCCATCGCACATGATCTCGACGTTCCCGTCGTTGACGAACGCCGCCCTCAGCAGGATTCTCGAACCCGCGGGCGCTACGATGACGGGCGGCTATGAAGACAATTTCTTCGACACAGAAGCAAACAAGATGCGTGGCGGGATCCTCGACCGCTTTCGCAGTGACCGTTTTGTTCGCGGCACCTTTCGCGAGCTCTTCGACTACCATCCATCGGCGCTGAAGAGCGGTCTGGGTTATACAGCGCCTCCTGTTTCAACCTATCTCGAATCGCTGAGCGATCTAATTCGCCTCCGTCAAAAGGCGAGGAACAATCGTGGCGCTGTGTTCTTCGCTTACACAGGTGCGACGGATTCGTTGGCCCACCTTGGCGGCGAAACTTTGCTGCGCAGTTTTCTCGAAGAATTGGACGAGACTATCGAAGACATCGTCCGCGACAGTAAGACTCCGGTCGCGGTGACCATCTTTTCAGACCACGGCAACCATTTTCGGAATTATCGTCGTGTAGCACTGAAAGATCCGCTTCGCCGTGCCGGGTTCAACTTAAGCAGCAAGATCAAGGACGATAAAAGCGTGGTCCTGCCACAGTTCGGTCTTGTCGGCAGTGCCGTCTTATTCACGAAAGACACGAACGAAGAGCACCTGGCCGAAGTTTTGGCAACGCTCGAGGGAGTCGACTTCGTCACTTACGAACAAAACGGGATAGTGCACGTAGCGAACCGCCGCGGAGCAGCAACCATCGAGCAGCGCGACAACGCATATCGCTATTCGGCGATAAAGGGCGATCCTCTCGATCTGTTGTCACTCACGCAGCATCAGCAAAACGGTCACGAGGGATTCATCAAAGATGAAGACTGGTTTGTACTGACTCGCGCCGGCGTGAGACCCGACGTCGTGCGACGCATCTTCGAAGGAGCCACACAGGGAGTTCTGAACCGCGCCAACGTGATTGTCAATCTGGAGGATGGTTACTACACCGGAAGCTCTCTACTCGACACGTTAACGCTGCTTCAAGCTACACACGGCAACATCGGACAGGAGCAGAGCTATGGATTTGTGATGAGCACGACGCGCGAGTTGCCAACGTACATTCGCGCTGCGGATGTGTGGGACGTGCTGGGACCGCTGGAATTACGGCGACAGCCGGCGCGTAAGAAGAACTAATCCTCCGAAGCCACAGATGATCACGGATGAACACGGGTCAGTCTCTCGATCGCATCGCACGCCACGCGCACACCGTCTTCGTTCTGCACTTGCCGCGCTACCTCTTCAGCACGTTTTCGATAATTCGAATTATTCAGTAGCTGGTTAAGTTCAACGGCTGCGCGTTCAGCCGTGTACCGCTTGCGCATAATTAGACGCCCGACACCGAGCCGTTCAATGCGCGCGCCGTTGTCATATTGGTCGCCGCCGAATGGCATTACGAGCATCGGCTTTCCGGCACGCAACGCCTGTCCCGTCGTTCCGATCCCGCCTTGATGGACCACGACCGAAGCACGCGGAAAAATCTGAGCATAAGGCGCATAAGGAAGAGCGATCACATTGCCGGGCAACGGGTCAGCGGGTTTGTTAAGTGGATCGTTGCCGATGAGTAGTACTGCACGTTTTCCGAGTATCTGCGCGGCCGCGATACTCTCGCGGTAGAAAGCTCCGGCAGTCCAAACTGCCGAAGAACCCAGCGTGAAAACAATCGGCGGCTCTCCTTCCGACAGAAACGTCTCGACCTCGGTTGGAACAGCTCCGCGATATTCGTCATAGAACGGAAAGCCTGTGACGAGCGTGTTGTTGGGCCAATCACGTTGCGGCGAGCCTATCACACGAGAGAACAGCGCGAGCACAAGCTGGGGCGAGTGTCGGCCGGCAAACAACGGGTCCTTGCCACCTGGAAGTTCGAGTTCACGCCGGAGCTGGCGCACTGGGTTGGACCAGAAATGCGCGCTCAGCCTCGCCGCGTGAAAAAGTGGAAGGTGAAACGTTGGGCCGAGGCTGCGTAGTTTCGCCAGAGAGGGCACCGCCGCCAACATCGGCGGATCATACGCGGACATGAATGCGCCCGGCTGTAACTCAGTCGATATCCAGGTTACGCCCGTTTTTTCCGCGACGAGTGGCGCGGCGAAAATGAGGATCTGTGAGATGAGTACATCTGCGTGATTCTTTTGTACTGCCTCAAGCAAGTCATCGTACGTCTGCTTCAGGACAGGCAACATGAATTCACGAATCACCCGCTCCATCCCACGCCTCGGTTCAGTGAGACGCGCATGGACCTCTCTGTCATCTAAAGCGACGTCGGGCCGAAGAGGATGAAACTCGACGCCCGCCGTTTCAACGCTACTACGATGAAATTCACTCGTGGCAATCACAGCCTTGTGGCCACGCGCCTGCAATTCAACAGCGAGAGCGAGAAAAGGATGAAGGTCGCCGAGAGTTCCGTGCGTTGTGAGAACGATGCGTTTGTTAGCGCTCATCCGGGCTGAGACTAACATGAATCGTGTTGTCCGCGGATTCTGAACCACGGACTCCAGACGGATCGGGTCCGTTATTTAATACCCCTCGCGTGCAAACAGCCTTGACACCACTTCATTTATAAATAAAATACGGACGTTCGTTTTTGTAGGAATGCCCAAACTCAGCCCGAGCGCAATCGAAAAGAACAAAAGCCGGATCGAGGAAGCGGCCAAAAAACTCTTTATCAAGCAGGGCTTTCACGCTACCTCGATGCGCAATATCGCCGCCAGGGCAGGGACGTCGCTCGGCAACGTTTACAACTACTACCGGACGAAAGAGGAGATCCTTAGTTCGATAATTGGCAAGTACCAGACGACAATCGACGGCCGTTTGCGAGAGATCTTCGACGAAATCGACGAGCCGTTGAAGCCGGAGTCGCTGGTCCGCTTTGGCGGGCAGATCAAGAAGATGGTGAACGACCACCATGACTTCTGGCTGCTGATGTACATCGACGTACTCGAGTTTGAGAACCGCCACTTCCGGAAGATGTTTGAAGGTTTGGTTCACAACCTGCGCCGGCGCTTCGCGACGCAGTTCGCGGAGTTGAAGAGCCGGGGCGCGGTGCATGGCGACGTGGATCCGGCCGTGGGTTTCACCGCGGCGTACATGCAGTTCTTCAACTACTTTCTGGTTGAGAAGCTCTTCGGCGGAAATCGCCACTTCGGTCTGAGCGACGAGCAGGTAATTAAACAATTGACAGGCATGTATTGTCGCGGGTTGTTGCAGAACCACAACGGTGGTTCGCGGAAGCAAGCCGCAAAGAGTCGCAAAAAGCGCAAATCATAAACTGAATCGTTGGTAGTGTCTGAGTTTAAACTTCTTCTCTGTGCAACCTCTGTGTTCTCTGTGACTCTGTGGTGGTTGTATCTCGAGTTTCTACGACCACAGAGT
>DASSEB010000290.1:0-10296 GCA_035696765.1 Pyrinomonadaceae bacterium
CGCGCGATCCGAAGGGCTGGCATGTAACTGAGTTCAAGAGCGGTGGTCGTGATTGGGCCAGCATCGTCGATCTTCCTGCCGCGGTCGATCAGCTCAAGCGCTCCGCCGCTACTGATGAGCTCTCGCTAGTCGCGAAAGCCCTTGCTGACTTCCATCGCGAGCGGGGCTATTTCGTCGTTTCCGACAAAGAATCAGTGCTAATCGATCACCTCAGTCCGAAGTATCTGACCCGTGTAATCCGTGTCGATCCGTGGCTACGTCCCTACCAGTACGAAGGCCAGCAGGACCATTATTCCCTGCGCTCACTCGGCCCGGACGGCAAACCCAACACTCCCGACGACATCGTCGTCTCCGGCCCGTAAAAACTCTTGACTGCCGCTTCCTGCGGGTGTTAGGTTTCCTGTCGGGGCCTCTCCTGAGGCCCGCTCCGTGACGACATGCCCGCGCCATCCGTGCATATGCACTAGGCCCCGCCGATGGTGCAATTCAGCTAAAGGGATTGGCTTTGCTAGCTGGACGCAAACTCCTACTTGCCGACGATTCGGCCACCATTCAGAAAGTTATCGACCTTACGTTCGCTGACGAAGGTGTGCGAGTTATGGCTGTCGGCAACGGCCAGGAGGCGATTGATCAGCTCCTGGAGTTTGCCCCGGATATAGTTCTCGCAGACGTTTTCATGCCGGCTCGCAACGGCTATGAGGTCTGTGAATACGTCAAAACAAACGAGAAGCTGAAACACATTCCCGTGATGCTGCTCGTAGGCTCGTTTGAGCCCTTCGACGAAGCGGAGGCGCGCAGAGTTGGCGCGGATGACATATTGACGAAACCATTTCAATCGATACGACGACTGATCGACCGCGTGGGGGCGCTCGTGAGCAGCCCGCCTGTGGTCGAGAAAGAGAGTCCAACGGCCGAGCTTCCGCGAATTGAAGAGGAGCCGGAAGAGGAAGAAGTACGTTTGGACACGCAGGAGTTGGAGGTCACGACGGCAGACACGTTGCCGCTTGACGATGAAATAGCGGCGCAATCGTTACCACGTGAGGAGAAAATGGAACCGGAAACGCGAAACGATTCTGACGTGTTGTTGGACCTTGGTGAGTATGAGCCAGTCAGGGCTGCGGCGGACGATGAGTTTGTGTTGGACCTCGATGATGGGCCTGCGTACGAGCCGGCGCCGGTGCGTGCGTTTGTAGAGCCGCAAGTGAATGAAGCTGCTGCGGCCGCGGTAGGTGGGCGTTACGAATCGACGTATCAACCTGAGGTTCACAGTTCGTTGGCAGAGACGCAGGAAATGCCGTATGCGAGTGAGGCACCTTATGCGAGCGAGGTGCAGAACGTTGCGGTTAGTGAACCCGAACCCTCGCCAATGTTCGCTGAACCCGCACCTGCTGCTGTTTCACCTGCAACTTCGATCAGCGCCGATCAACTCTCCCCCGAAATGATGGACGCCATCGCTCGCCGCGTCGTCGAGATGATGTCTGACAAAGTCGTCCGCGAGATCGCGTGGGAAGTCGTTCCGGATCTGGCCGAGCTCTTAATCAAACGCCAGCTTGAGGAGAGACAAGCAAAGTAGAACATTAGCCAGAAAAAAGCACAAAAGGCACATAACAGAACCTGAGACTGCTATTTCAGTTATGTGCCTTTTGTGCTTTTTTGTGACCCAAATCTTTGTGCCTCTATTTTGAACTTTCCGCATGGTCTGGCGTAGACTCTAGCTTTTCGTTTTTAAGTCGAGGCAAAGCATAGAGTCGCATGGACATCCCTAAACAGTACGACCCCAAAGAGGCGGAGAGGCACCACTACGAGCGGTGGGAGAAGAATGGCTATTTTGCGCCGGAGTTGAATAAAGATCCGAACGCGCCCGTGTTCAGTATCGCCATCCCGCCGCCCAACGTTACCGGCTCGCTGCACATGGGCCATGCATTGCAGCACACGCTGATGGACGTGATGACGCGGCATAAGCGGATGTGCGGATACCGGGCACTATGGCTCCCTGGAATGGACCACGCCGGCATCTCCACGCAGTTGATGGTTTCGCGGGCGCTGAAGAAGGAAGGGAAGTCGCGACACGATCTCGGGCGCGAGAAGTTTGTCGAACGCGTTTGGAAGTGGAAGAACGAATCGGGCGGACAGATTACTGTGCAGATGCGCCGCCAGGGCGCGTCAGTCGACTGGTCGCGCGAGAAGTTCACGATGGACGAAGATCTTTCCCGCGCCGTCCGTGAGGTATTTGTGCGGCTGTACGAGGAGGGACTGATCTATCGCGGCAATCGAATCGTTAACTGGTGCCCGCAGGACCAAACCGTGCTGTCGGATCTCGAAGTCGACAAACTCCCGCAAGCCGGAAAACTCTATTACCTGCAATACCCGGTCAAAAACAGCGCCCAGCGCCTGGTCGTCGCTACCACCAGGCCCGAAACGATGCTCGGCGACACTGCCGTTGCTGTGAATCCTAATGACGATCGCTATCGCGATCTGGTGGGCCAGACCGTGCTGTTGCCACTCACCAGTCGAGAGATCCCGATTGTTGCTGACGAATACGTCGACCCGGAGTTTGGCACCGGCGCGGTGAAGGTGACGCCGGCGCACGATCCGAACGACTACGAGATGGGCCTGCGTCATAACCTGCCGCAGATCGTCGTGATCGATCCGCATGCGAAGATGACGGCTGACGCCGGGCCGGGTTATGCCAAACTCGATCGTTACCAGGCGCGCGAGAAAGTTGTCGCGGATTTTGAAGCGCTCGGATTACTCGAGAAAGTCGTCGACTACGAGTTCTCGATTTCAAAGTGTGAGCGTTGCAAGACGGTGATCGAGCCTTTGATCTCAACGCAGTGGTTCATGAAGATGGACCAACTGCGTGACCTCGCACTCGATTTGATGTCACGCGAGCATAAGCCCCGGTTCGTTCCCGAAACTTACGAAAGGATTTATACGAACTGGCTCGAAAACCTGCGCGATTGGACCATCTCCCGCCAGCTTTGGTGGGGCCACCAGATTCCCGCGTGGTACACGCCTGATGGGGAAGTCATCGTCGCGAGATCCGAAGAAGAGGCGCGGGAGAAGGCGGGTACGAGCGAACTCACACAGGACCAGGACGTCCTGGACACCTGGTTCTCATCCGCGCTCTGGCCTTTCTCAACTCTCGGTTGGCCCAACGAAACGGACGACCTGAAGACTTTCTACCCGACGTCGGTGCTGGTCACCGGTCGCGACATCATCTTCCTGTGGGTGTCGCGCATGGTGATGATGGGGATGAAATTTATCGGCAAAGAGCCGTTTGCGGATGTTTTCATCACGGGAACAATCCTCGACAGCCAGGGCCAACGCATGTCGAAGACGAAGATGAACGGAGTGGATCCGATCGACGTGTTCGACAAATTCGGCGTCGACGCGACGCGTCTCACACTCGCGCAGGTTGGCAGTACGGACATTCGTTGGAATGAGAAACAGGTCGAGTCGTATCGCAATTTCGCGAACAAGATCTGGAACGCGGCGCGGTTCTGTCTCCTCAATTCCGAAGGCGCCGGCGTTGACCCTGAAATACTCGCGCAAAGCACTGCGCTCCACGATCGCTGGATCGTTTCTCGACTGAACAAGACCGCGCGGGATCTCAACGCCGCGATTAACGGTTACCAGTTTCACGAAGCGGTGCAGACGTTGTATCACTTCTTCTGGGACGACTTTTGCGACTGGTATATCGAACTCGCGAAGGCCGAGGTCACTGCCGAACAAGAGAGCGCCGCGCGTACTGAAGCTCGTACGCGGCTTTTGACAGTGCTCGAACAAGCGCTGCGGTTGTTGCATCCGTTTATGCCTTACATCACCGAAGAACTGTGGCAACGTTTGCCCGGCCAGAAGCAATTGCACGCAGCATACGCCGGCGCTGAGCCGACGGTGATGTTGACAGCGTTTCCCGAAGGCGCGGCGGATCTGATCGACGAAGCGGCGGAATCGCAAATGCAGGCGATCATCGAACTGATCTCGCGCGTGCGAAACATTCGTTCCGAGATGAATATCAAACCGGCAGAGCGCATTCCGATTATAGTCGGATCACCTGACGACGACCTGCGTCGTGTTTTCGAGTCTGCGCGAGAACAGATCTCGCGCCTCGTGCGCGCCTCTGAAGTTTCTATCAGCGAGCGGCTCGACGCGCCGCGTGCTTCGGCGCGTGCTGTATTGACCGGCGGCGCCGAGTTGGCCGTGCCACTCGAAGGTTTGATTGACTTCGAACAGGAGCGCCGGCGTTTGCAGCGCGAGCAGGAAAAGTTGCAAGCAGAAGCCGCGAAGCTCGAAGCCCAACTCGGTAATCCGAACTTCGTTTCGCGCGCGCCGGTTGAGCGAGTCAACGAAGTGCGCGAGCGAATTGCAGCGATCGGGCAACAGTCGTCTCAACTTCAGCAAACAGTCGAGAACCTCCAATGAACTGGATCGACGAAGGCGCGCTTTACTCACAAATCGGCCTCTTTCTGCGCGAAGATCTGGGACGCGGCGACATCACCACGCAGTCGATCATTGCTCGTAATACTCGCGCGCGCGCTCGCTTCGTGGCGGGGCAGAACATGATCGTCGCGGGACTCGAAGCTGCCGAAGAAGTTTTTCTGACGCTCGATTCGCAGCAACAACTCGAAGCGTTTGTTTCCGATGGAGAACCGGTTGAAGCCGGCAAGGTGATCGCGCGCATGATCGGCTTTGCCGACGTGCTGATCTCCGCGGAACGAGTTGCGCTCAATCTTTTACAGCGACTCTCGGGAATCGCGACTCTGACTGCCGAGTACGTGAAAGCGGTCGACGGTACCGGCGCCCAGATCGCAGATACGCGAGCGACTACCCCCGGGCTGCGTTTGCTGGAGAGATATGCTGTCGAGCTGGGCGGTGGGTACAACAGCAGATTTGGTTTGGATGATGGCGTGGTCGTCACTTCGAATCACGTTTCGATTCTCGGTGGAGTAGCGAATGCGGTGAAGACTGCGAAAGAGAAGTTGGGTTATATCCACAAAGTCGCCGTTGAGGTCGCGTCAGAGAGTGAAGTAAGGGAAGCGGTGGCGGCGGGCGCTGATATGATCGTGATCGAGGATCTGGCTGCGTCAGAATTTCGGCGACTTGCCGGAATAGCCAAAGAGTTGAGCGCGTCGATTGTAGTCGAGTGTCGCGGGAAGATTACGACTGCGAATGTTCGTGAGTATGCTGAGGCAGGCGCACAACTGATCAGGGTTGAATCGCTGACGAATGCGGCCGCGGCCATGGATATTAGTTTCAAAGTTCAGCCTTTTTAGCCACAAGAAGGCACAAAACAAAACAGAAATGACGTGGGGAGAAGCGACGCGCAGGAAACTTGCACGCAGGGCGCTCGAGCGTCAACTCGCTTATCAAGAGCGTAAGGCTGCGCATGTTCGTGGGCGCGAAGACGAGATCATCCTCGCGATGAAGACATCATCGCGGCGCGTGCGCGATCTTCTCGAGACGTTTCAACCAATCAAAGCAGAGGCGCGTGTGGTCGAAGTTGGCAGCGGCGCGCATGGACTGATCTTTTACTTCGGCTCGCGGTGCGGGATTGGTGTGGATCCATTGGCTGTTAATTATGGCAGCTTGTTTCCGCGCTGGCAGCGTTGCGCGCCGACTGTTGCTGCTGTTGGTGAGTCGCTGCCGTTTCGCGATCAGAGTTTTGACGTCGTGCTCTGCGACAACGTGGTGGACCATGCTGAGTCGCCGGTGCAGATCGCCGGCGAGTTGGCGCGAGTTTTGGTTCCCGGCGGCTTACTGTATTTCACAGTCAATATTCATCATCCGGTGTATGCGGTTGCGGCTGGCGTGCATTCAAGCTGGCGGGCAGTCGGTTTGCCGTACGAAGTCGGACCGTTTGCGGATCACACCACGCATCTTACGCTTGAAGCTGCGAGAGGTTTGTTTCGGAACTTGCCGCTTCAGATTCTGAGTGCGAAGAGTAACGTCGATGAAGCACGGGCACGCGCGCGCAATCAGCCGCCCAGGCACGTTGGCGATCGACTCAAGCGCGTGTTCTTCAAGAACGCGCTTTATGAGGTCGTGGCGCGACGAGTGTAGTTTTGGAACTGGCCGCCCGACGCGGCGTGAGCGGATGCATCTGGCGGGAACTTGATGGCATCTGCATAGCGGGGTATCTTTAGAAGCGTACTCGAAAAGGAGCAATATCATGCCTGTTTGGATTCGTAGTTACGTCAAGTTCCTCATCGCCGTCTGCCTCGTAATTAGTTTCTGTTTGATTGAAGGCGACGCGCAAACTCGCAGGAAAAGGCGTGCGCGGCGCTCGAAACCCGCCGTTGCAAGGCCGGTGATCACAAATCCTCCGGTCGCGCCGCCGACAGGCACGGAAGCTACCGGCACGGGCGACGTCAAGATCATCAGTACCGCCGACGCAAATCAGGAACCCACACAGCCCACGTCATCGAAGACAAAGACTCCGGCCGCGCCCGAGCAGGAACAGATGCAGCAGACGATCACCAATCTCTCGAACCAGGTGAACAAGCTGACTGACAAGCTGACGCAGATGCAGGACGACGATCGCTACCAGCTCGACATGGAGCGTTTGACTCGCGCCGAGCAACGCGCTGAGCAATTGCGTTCGCAGTTGATTGACACACAGAGCAAGATTGCAGACTTCGAATCGCGACTCGAACAGCTGGACTATGCGTTGAAGCCGGAGAACATCGAGAGGTCGACGCAGGGTTACGGGACGGTGCATCCGGAAGAGGCCCGCGACGCGCGCAGGCGCCAGCTCGAGAGTGAACGATCGAGAGTGCAGGCGCAGTTGCGGCTGGCTGAATCGAGCAAGACGCGTTTGGAAACGGCGGTTGTGAATGCGGACACGGAAGTGGACCACCTGCGTGACAAGCTCAATCAACGTCGCCAGCAGATGGATGCCGCACCGGTCCAGCCACCAACGACGCCGCAGCCTAAGAAACCCGAAGAGCCACAATAAGCACAAAAGGAAGTTAAAACAGCGATCAGATGCTTAGTTTGTGCTGCTTGTGTGCAAGGTGACGGCTTTCCAGCCTCCGATCTGATAGATAAAGACGAGCGTGTACGACTCACCGTGGATGATGGCTGTGTCGCCGTAGACTGAAATAGTCATCTTCGCTGGATCGGGTTTTCCATATTTAACTTTTCCAGCGCGAAGGTCGTCCAGCAGTTGTTGCCGGGCGATTTGAACCGCGCCGCGCGTCCACACAAAAGTCGAGTCAGTCATGGCTGTGAGCTTGTCAACGTCGGCAGCCGTCATGGCTTGATGAAACGCGGCTTCGGTTGCTGCAACTTCGGTTTTGCTTTCCGCTTCGCTACGAGGCATGCGCGTCGACTGCCAGTTCACCACTTGCCACCTGCCATCGCGCTTTACGAAGGTGCCGCTGTTCAGCAGGTTTGCGACTTGCTTGCTCCCGCCTGTTTCCGTGGTCGCTACGAGACGAAAAGCCACGACAGCAGTGTTGCCATACTGCTGAATCTGAATGTCCTCTGCCGTGTAAATTGTCTTCGGATCCGTTGGCTTGGGCGCCGGTGCTGAACGCACGTCGTGCATCACTTCGGCCTTGTTGACACGACGGCCGGCCGAACGCGTGTAGATCAAATCGTCAGCCCAAAAGCGTTCGTGCACGGCAGCGTCGTTACGCGAAGCGCCGGCGAGGAAGTCATTCAACAGTTTGGTCAACTCCGCGGCGTCGGAAGCCGTTTGCGCAAATACGCCGCAGCTCATTACGAGGACGAGGATCACACCCGAAACAGGTTTTCTCATGGGCACGGATATTAACAAGATAACCCGAGATTACACAGATCAGCGCTCTTTCTCTGCGACGGTGAAAGCCCACCATGGCCCGTTCTCACTCACCGCCGACCAGTACCACGCCGACACATCCGTCCAACTCTCGCCAGACTCGCTATGAATTCGTTCATAAACACGCAACCGATCGTTTCCCTTACTCGCCGCGAAGCTGGACCATAACGCACCGCCGTCATCACGGTGCAAAGGCAGCGGCCTGACACTGTAACCAAGACCCTGGAAGCAGTCAGAAGCGGGATGCAGCTTGCGCGTCGGTTCAGTGACCCAACGAATTACGATTTCGCGTTCGCCATCGGTGAAGCGGCCGATTCGGCCCGGAAAGTCACTCATGAAGCGTTGCTCGAGTTCCGTCATGGGCAACGCCCTCAACGGTTTTCCCGCAAAATGATTGGGCCAACCTGAAAACGCCCGGTCGGTGCGCGGCGGTTGCCCAGAGTGCACTGATAGAAACGGCGTGACAGCCGCTATCGCGCAGGCAATCAGGTAGCAGACACTGCTGCGTCGCATACACTTCCTCGGCGAAGTTTGCAAACAATAAAGACGATACTGGCGGCTTCCAACACAAACGCGATCACGCCCGCGTATTCGTGTCCCCATGAAGGCATTTGCAAGACGCCCGCCTCGATGTAAAAGAGTGCGACCGCACGAAAGACATTGGCGGCGATAATCACAACGAACGTGAGTGGCAGCAGCAGTATCGCTTTGAGAGGCGGCAGTGCATAGACACACAGGAGAATGAAAGTTAAGAACAGGCCCACCCAGAGCATCTTGATGCCGCTACATGGCGCGTCGATCCAGATCAATCGCCCGGCCCAATTCAGGCATGTTCCTTCGGGTACAACTGCAAAACTACCCATGCGCAGAATCGGCGCGGTAAGTTGGGCCACCAACACTCGCATCGGATAACCGCCGAAGAATTGGAGGGTAGGAATAGTCGGCAGTGAAAGATAGAAGAGACCAAACAATCCGGGATGAAACGATCTCCCGAACCGCAACGAACTCAGTGTCAGCGCGACGGCAGTAAAGGCGATCGTGGCTCGTCCAAGCGGCGGCAAAAGGAAATAAGTAGCGATGTAAACAACTATTGCTACTACCGGCAGCCACAAAGAACGTTCTGTGTGAAGCGACGGCTTCTTTGATACGAACGGAAATACTAATGCGGCAATAAACGCCAGCAAGCCCCAAGGTTGGTCCCACGAGTACACTGCGCGTGTGAAATACCACCGCCACACTTCCCAGAACGCAACGAACTGAAGGCCGAGGACCAACAGAGTCCACTTCAGACGGTGCACGTGCCGCTACCCCCGTTGCGATACTTGATATAGAAGATGAAGATCACGAAAGCCCCCGCGATTATTAACAGGACCATCATCTCGGGCTCGGGAATCGTCGGCACACTTCCCGGGTTAACAGGTTCGAGCCCGGCGGCGCGATATTGCTCGGCCGTTTCCAGCACGACCGCGCCGCTCACCGGAGTCACCAGTTGATAACGAACGGCGAGGATTGTGGCTGCGTTGTTCAACGACTGATCTCGCACACTCAGTATTCGTGCAACTTCGTCGTTGGCCCAGAGCCTGGCGAGATGATCGGACGTCTCGAACGCTTCTGACGTAGCTGGCTGCGAGGCCGCCTTTTTGCTTGTCCTCACGAACTCAAGTGTTTTGATCTGGCCGGTGAGTTGCGCAAACAGTCTTTCGAGATCTCTTTGTAAGGAGTCCATGCGCGGGACTGATTTCACTTCGTTAATTCCGTCAAGCTTCTTTTCGATCTCGTCTGAGCCGGCAGTTACCGGCACCGAGTAAAGCACTGGTCCATACGGACGGCGTTCCCACCGCTGGCTCAATTCTTCGACAGAGTCGAGTTGTAAAAGCTGTGGACTGTGGATCCACACGATCGCGTTGTTGCCGGGTTTTGCGGCTGCGAGATCCCACGCGCCCAGCAGTGCCGGAACGTTGTCAGCGCCGCCGGCAAACGTTATGGAATCCAACTTCGGAGGAATCGCTCCCGGGCCAAAGGCCGCGGCGGTCAATGCGGAGGTTCTGTTAATTCCGTCAGCGTCCGCAAAAACGAGTTCCGTGTCGAAGTCGGGAGGTAAGGATTTGATCGCCTGCTCGATATCATCTCGGAACCGGCTCATCGCGGCGGACGTGTCCACTACGAGAACTATTCGTTGCAAATGACTCGGCACTCGCTCTGCAATGGATTGTCGGACAATGAACCCGGCAGTCTCAAACGGATCTTTGCTCCAGATGTCGCTGACGTTTGACCGCTCTAACCTGACTGAGGTCGCCGGGCCGGACAGAACTGTATCCGGGAGGCCCGCGCGCAAAGCAAAAACATGTGAAGCGGGCTGCTCGTCTGTAAACATTTTGTCGGACGTCATCGGCGTCTTGGCTTCAATCCAAACCGCGTGAGTGACGGTGTTCGGAATGCGGAAGTTTCTATTCACGAAGTGTGGCAGAAGCAATCGCGCGTGGTTTATGTAT
>DASSEB010000291.1:0-4518 GCA_035696765.1 Pyrinomonadaceae bacterium
GCAACGATTTCGCCGGCCCTTGGCTGGTAGTTCACTTCGTAACAATTCTGAAGTGCGAACGCATCGACGTCGATGATGACCGGTTGTTTGCCGGCGAGCTGAATCGCCTGCTTCACATTCGCGATCTTGTCGCTCTTGCACGCGGCCATGAGAACGTGCAACGACTCCGACGACTTGCTGGTCAGTTCGTAATCGAGATTCACGTCGCCGATATCGAATGGAATGTGTTCCTCAGCATGCCAACTGAACGACTCCTGCAACTCCTCCTGGCTCATTTGCGGCAGCACGATGTTCTTGACGATCACGGAGTGACCACTGACGCCCGCGGCGACTCGCGTGGTGCGAATCTGGTGTTCGCTGAAGATGTGCGAGATCACGTTCGAAACGTTGTTGAGCTCCATGATCTGGCCGTCGACGATCGTGTCCGTCTGAAGGTTCTCAAAGCCTAGATTGAGGAGTTGTAAACTACTTCCCTTCTTCGCGAGCTCTACAGCCTTGACGGCGCTCGAGCCGATATCGAGGCCGACGAGGTTCTTTTTTCCGGAGGCTTTTTTGAACATGTCAGTTGTTCCTCACAGCAGCGTTCCGCATTCGGTTTAGCTGGCGCAGCCGGGCACGCGCTTTTCGCGCGCGGGGCAGTTGTCGTTTGAGAAATTTTGCGGTCAGACGAGAGTCGGGGGTTTGTTTCAAGGTCGCCGTCCGTTTGTCAGCAGAGTTGTTGGACATGACACCAAAGTGCATAGGTAGGGTCCCGGCGGGTGTCAACAGAGAACTGTTGGAGAAGGTTGGTGCGGCAGGATTGAAGCTCATTCGGAAACCCAGCCAAGTTGGATAGGACCAACTTCTGTGGCTTTGCGACCTCCGCTCACGCGAAGTGTGCCTTTCTCGTGCTCCAAAAGATTTCGCGGGACTGACCGCGGTTGAAAACCAGGTGGGCACCCGGCGAACGGCAAGTATTTGCCGTCAACCTGAGTGAGAGTACCTTAATGGGGCAAACAATGTCAATCCCAATTTTTCACCGTTTAACTCTATGTATTTCTTAGGTTACGTGCGGAAAGTTGGGATGAAACCGGGAGATTTCTGGAATTGAGTGGCGTGCTCTTCCAGCGTCCAACCGTCCACTAGAGATCTTTGACCTTGACACTTTTAGCCGGTATGCCGACGACGATGTGATTGGGCTCAACGTCGCGCGTGACCACCGCGCCCGTGCCGATCATCGCGTTGTCGCCGATCTGCGTCCCAGCCAGAACAGTAGCGTGGTACGTTATGCGAACGCCGTTTCCGATTCGCGTCGCCGGCGCGTAGACCTTGTGGATGTCGTAGATGTCGTGGGTGTGCGAGTAGATGTTTACGTAATCCGAGACGGATACGTTGTCGCCGATGTCGATGCCGCCGCGATCGTCGAGCAGCACGTGACGGTGGATCACCACGTTATTTCCGAACGAGAGGTTGTAACCAAACGACCACTCAACGAACTGCCAGCACTTGAAATCGTCGCCGACGCTCCGAAAGATCAGCGGCGCGAGCATGCGGCGGAAACGATGTGCGAAGAGTGCGTTCTGCCCCAGTGGCGAACGGTCGAACATCTGCCATAACCAGATAGCCGGCTTGCGCTCGCTATAAAGTTTCGCGTCGATGTCAGTGTAGTACTCCGGCTCGGTCGTCACGTTGCGCGGATCGAAAGAGTGGAACGCTGCGCGTGTGGCAAGGCTCAGCTTTTCCGTGTCGGGTTGCGAAACGCCGAAGTGGATTTGAAACAGAGTGTCGCGGACCACCTCATTCGGATCTCTTTTTCCATTGGTCAGCGACTTTTGTAACTCAGTCAGGAACGCATCGTAGTCCTGTTCTGCCAGTGCCTGTGCGGACAATTCGCGGTAGGTCATAGGTTCGTATCCAAGCGCGCAAACTTAACATAAGCCACAAACAGCACGAAACCTTTTTGTGCATTCTGTGCCTTTTTGTGGCACGATTCGCAGCGATGAAATTTTGGCGTCCCCTGCTTGCTTTGGCCCTGCTACTGGTTGTTATCGGAGCCGCGTGGCTGTGGTGGAGTCATCCGTCACGAGTCGACATGGCGGACTACGCTCCTGCCGACTCGCTCGTGTACGTCGAGTTTAACGACCTCGCCGGCGTGGCGCAGGCAATCCAGCACAGCGACATGTGGCAAGCCGCTGCTCCAGTCATCAAGAGCAAACCAAGTTCGCAGAGCCGAGTAATGACTGCCGCTGCGCGGAGTGGATTTGGACCACTCGAAGCAGTGCTGTTTGCGCGAACGCAACTCGCCCTCGTCGTAGTCGGCATGAATACTTCCGAAGAAAACGACACGCTGAAAGTCCGGCCCGAAGTGGCTGTCATTGCCGAGACACATACCTCGAGCTGGCGCACGAAGCCGGCCGCTGTCGAAGCGGTAAAGCACCTTGCGAACTTCGCTTACGGCGCCTCGATGTGTACGGAGCGTAGTGGCGACGCCTATTACATCGAATGCACCGTTGCAGGCACTGAGCGCAAGATCGTCGGAGCAGTGGACGGCACCCTCGTCGTGATCGGCAATTCTGACAGTGCAGTGCGAAGTTGTTTGGAAGTTCGTCGCGGCGTACGGCCAAGCATTCGCACGGATCCGGAATTGGTGAAAGTGCGTTCAAGTGTTACGACGGACAAGACGCTTGGCTTCGGCTATATCTCGCCCGCAAATTCGGCAAAACTTTTCTCGTGGGCGGCGCCGTTGCTGATGGGCCAGGCGCCCGGTGATCAGCAGTTGGAGCAACTGCTTGCAGTAAGTGCGGGGAAGGTCCTGCGCGGTGTTGCATGGACCGCAAGCCCGTCGCAGGGCGGAATCGAAGATCGTTTTCTCTTCTCACTCGAACCGGGAGTTGTCTCACGTCTTCAACCTGCTTTCGAAACCGCCGAGCGCGACGAGAATTTCTGGAAACTCGTGCCGGAAGGTTTTCAGTCGTTGACGATCTATCGCAACAAGGCGCCGGCAGCGGCCTGGAGTTCGTTGGACTCGGCGGTCGCTTTCAAACTCGACGCGTTGCCGGCCGTGCTGTTTGGTTCGTTGTTGAGATCGAGCTTATCTGTTTATGGGATCAGTAATCCAAAAGAGGTGCTGCCGGCGCTCAGTCCACCGTTGTTGACGTTGAGACCGTCAGAGGGCGCGGAAGGATCGATTCTCGTGGCGCGCGTGAGTGATGAAGCCCGGCTCAGGCAACTGTTAACGCAGGAGATCTTTAAAGGGAAGGGTGGCGAGATCCTCGAAGGACTCGAGTCGAATCCTGATCCGCAGAAGGAGTTTGCTGCCGTGTTTGCGGATGGTTATGTGGTACTGGGCAAGAGTGAAAACATGCGTTCCGGTCTCGTGGCGTTGCGCAAGAGTCGTAGTGATGAGAAACAATTGAAGCAGTCAGCACTGGAGAGTTCTGCGCCGATCGTTACGTTCTCGAACGACGAGGCACGCGTGAACAATTTCATCGCGACGTTGCTGAAGATTCAGGGCAGACAACTTTCGCAAGACGAGGTTGCCGGGTTGCAAAATACTGTTCGTGGTGCGAGTTTCTCTTCAACTGAGACAAGGTTGAATGCTCACGGCATCGAACGCACCACACGCTCTGCGTTCGGACAGTTCGGGACGTTCGTTTCGCTTCTTCAATCTGACACTTCCGCTCGCTAATCGCATGTCGCAGTCTCTCTTGTTGGGAACACGCAATCCGGGGAAAGTAATAGAGATCACGAGCATCCTTGCAGACTCCGGTTGGTCCTTCTGTTCACTTGAAGAATTCGAGAACGTTGCCACCGCGGAGGAGAACGGGAGCACCTACGCTGAAAACGCGATTGCCAAGGCTCGGTTCTACGCCTCAGCCACCAGCCTCCTGTCTTTGGCCGATGACTCGGGCCTGGAAGTCGAAGCGCTAGGCCGCGCACCCGGCGTCTTCTCGGCGCGCTACGCCGGCGACGACGCAACGGACGCTGATCGGCGCGCACTGCTCCTTTCCGAGCTCGCTAAAATTGCGGATAGCGACCGACGGGCGCGCTTCGTCGCAGTGGTCGCGATCGCGAACGCTGAAGGCGAAGTGCTGAATGTTTCGGAAGGCATCTGCGAGGGAACAATAACCTTCGCCCCACGCGGCGACGGCGGTTTCGGCTACGATCCGCTGTTCATCCCCGACGGCTACAATCAAACCTTCGCGGAATTATCAGAAGACATAAAGAACCGCATCAGCCATCGCGCCCGTGCGTTAATGAAGACAAAAGACTTCCTGCGATCATTCGCTAACTTGACCATCCCCGCAATCGACTCATAGAATGCCTCAACCTTTTTCGGGGCGTAGCACAGCCTGGTAGTGCGCTCGGTTTGGGACCGAGAGGTCGGAGGTTCGAATCCTCTCGCCCCGACCAAAAACCTTAGCCGAAACAAAGCAAGAACGCACGGATTAGCGGTCTTTACTCGTTTGTGCCGTTTAGTGCTAAACGGTCTTAATTGACCATTTCTGCGCTTCTGGCCCGAGGTTTAGGAACTAAGAC
>DASSEB010000292.1:0-5370 GCA_035696765.1 Pyrinomonadaceae bacterium
GTGAGTGTGAGTGGCTCAGCAACTGAAGGAACTTTCATAACGAACACTGCTTCAGTGAGCTCATCAATCCCCGACTCTGATACGCTAAATAACTCGGCGCCTTACATCGTCGTCGTCAGTGCAGCCACAGTGCAGCCAAAATCGAACGGTCTCATCGCGTTTGAGACTGATCGCAATAACAGCCAGAATCCTCAGCCAAGCGGCATCTATACAGTGAAGCCGGACGGAACTGATGAGAAATTGTTCCCCGGTATTCCTTCCAACGGGGGACAACCCGCGTGGTCGCCTGACGGAGCGAAGCTTGCGTTTCAAGTGGAGAATTTTAATGTTAGTCCGTTCGCTGCAGAAATCAGCGTCATCAACGCTGATGGCTCGGGCCTCCTGAAGATTGCGAATAACGTCTGGATTTCCAATACCAACATCACGTGGTCGCCAAGTGGTGATCAAATCGCATACATCGGCAACAGCCCATCACTCAATGTAGACGGCATACGAGCGGTACACATCGCCAACACTGACGGAAGCGGCTCGTACCGGCTGCCGGGCAGTCCGAGTTTCCTGTCTTCGGTGGACTGGTCGCCTGACGGAAGAAAGTTCGTCTACTCCGACGAAAATGAAATCTTCGTGATGGACGCAGATGCGAGCAATCAAACAAAACTGACAACCGTTCAGCAGACGCCCGACGGAGCGACGCATGACGTGGGACCACTCTGGTCCCCTGACGGAAGCAGAATCCTGTTTACGCGAGTGACGAATAACTCCAAAACCACATACCTGATGAACGCCGATGGGTCCAATGTGAGAAAGCTCTTCAATTTCCAGGCCTTCTCACCTTCCTGGTCGCCTGACGGACTTTCCCTGGTGTTGATAGAGTCGAACGAGGTCGCCACCGTTAATCTCGACAACACTGATTTCAAATACCTGACATTTAATAACCAGCATAACTTCTCGGAATTCTCTCCCAGTTGGCAAAAGCTGGCTAATCCGAATCCAACACCAACACCCACTCCCGCGCCGACTTTCTCCCTGTCGGGGAAAATCACCGCTGATACTCCTTCCATATTTGCGCAAATAAGACTCGAGGGCCCGGTCGACGCCCTGATCGGAAATGACTTTGATGGAAACTATGAATTCGTCAACCTTCCGGCGGGCCAATACACCCTAACGCCGATCAGCATTTTCCACAGCTTCAATCCACCGAGTCGTACCGTCACGATAACCAGCGCAAACATCACGGGCCTCGATTTCACCGGTACCTTCGTGCCGGCCAACATCACCGGTCACGTGAAAGACAGCAATGGCAACCCAATACCCGGAATAAAGATCACTTCCAGCGGAGGTTTCCCGGAAGGCAGCACGTTCACGGATGCAAACGGCTTCTATAGTTTCCCGAACGTACAACGACATCGAAACTACTTCATCTTCCCCGATCCGTTCACAGCTTATAATTTCGTGCCGGAGTCGAAGTTCATTTCTGATTTGTTACAAAGCGAAGTCGTCGACTTTGTGGGAACAAAGCAACCGGTTAACGTGATTGCGGGACGCGTTATTGAAACCGTCACAGGTCAGGGTATTCCGGGAATTCAGGTAAACCTCGCACAGGGCTTCAGCGCCGCTGCGTTTACGTTTACCGACAGCAATGGAAACTTTAGCTTCGGTGAAAGGAAGTCAAACAATTCTTACTCCGTCTCGATTTTTCCACACGCGTTCTTCATCTTCGAGCCGACGGTAAACGCTCCCAATCCGTTTGCGCAGATACCAATACCGTCACTGACGACCGATCAAAACGTTCTTTTCAAGGGCACGAGACGAAACACTGTGCAGTTCTCCGTTGCAGGGCCTTCCGTAAATGAAGGCAGCGGGTTCACAACAATCACCGTTACCCGCACCGGTGATCTCATCAGCCCGGCCAACATTAACTTCACTACATCCGACACTGCCGGACTTGCTGCGTGTACCGTTGTAAACGGCAAAGGGTCGGAAAGATGCGACTATGGCACAACAGCCGGCACGCTTCGCTTTGCCTCCTTCGAAGCGAGTAAGTCGTTTGTGATCCCGATCGTGGACGACGTTCACGTCGAAGGTAACGAAACGTTCACGATCGCTTTGTCGCAACCGCTGGGTGCTCAAATGGGCTCGCCCGCGATCGTGGCGGCAACGATTATTGATAACGACATTAACCCGCCCACACAGAACCCGATTGACGGAGTTCCGCCTTTCGTTACGCAGCAGTACATAGATTTCCTGGGTCGCTTGCCGGATGCGACCGGGTTGGCTAATTGGGTAGAGACTCTTAACAACTGTCCCAACAGCGGCTTTGGCGAGAACGATAATCCGACCTGTGACCGCGTGCACGTCTCGTCCGGGTTCTTCTTGTCGGAGGAGTTCCGCATTCGTGGTTACTGGGCTTATCGCTTCTTCGAAGTCGGCCTGGATCGCAGGCCGCTTTACGCCGAGTTTGTACAGGCGATGGCCCAGGTCGGAGGCGCGCAATCACCCGAGTCGGAAATCCTGAGCAAGGCCGCGTACACGGATGCATTTGTGCAGCGACTCGAATTCACCAACCGTTACAACGGATTGACGAATGCAGAGTATGTAAATGCACTCGAGCTGAATGCGGAGATCACGTTGAGTAATAAAGCGGAACTGATCGCCGCGCTGGACGGGAATCAGAAGACGCGCGGACAGGTGTTGCGCGAGATCGTTGAGAGCAAAGCCGTGGAAGACCAGTTCTTCATCCGGGCGTTTGTCGCGATGCAGTACTTCGGCTACCTGCGCCGCGATCCCGACAGTATCGGCTACAACAACTGGGTCACAACGCTGACTGCCGATCCGAGCAACTTCAGGCACATGATCTTCGGATTTCTGTTTTCGAATGAGTATCGAGGAAGGTTCGGACCGCAGTAAGAATCAATCACGGATTAAACGGATGAATACGGGTTGCTCTATCCGTATCCATCCGTTCCCTATCTGTCTCATCCGTGGTTAATGGATCGCGCCATTCCCATTCCCATATCCATCCGGCTTCAGCACAACCTTGATGCAGTTGTCCTCCTTGTTCTTGAACATGTCGTAGGCCCGCGGCGCATCTGCAAGACTCATGGTGTGAGTGATGACGAAGGCCGGGTCGATGTCGCCATTCTCGATCATCTCCAACAACGGTCGCATGTACCTTTGCACGTGCGCTTGTCCCGTCTTGATCGTCAACGAGCGATTCATCACCGATCCGATCGGGAACTTGTCGATGAACCCGCCGTAAACGCCAATCACGGAGATAACGCCGCCGTTTCGACAACACATGATCGCTTCGCGTAACGCGTGCGGTCGATCGGTCTGCGACATCATCGCCTGCTTGATGCGGTCATAGGCAAAAATCGCTGCGGGACCATGCGCTTCCATTCCGACGTCGTCGATACAGGCGTCAGGCCCACGCCCGCCAGTCAGCTCCATCAACGCCTCGTAGACATTTTGCTCTTCGTAGTTGATGGTTATCGCGCCGCCTTCCTGCGCCATTTTCAGCCGTTCAGGCACCTGATCGATCGCAATCACTCTCTCTGCACCGAGCAGGAACGCACTGCGAATTGAAAACTGCCCGACAGGGCCGCAACCCCAGATCGCAATCGTGTCACCGGGTTTGATGTCGCACATCTCGGCGCCCATGTAACCGGTCGGGAAGATGTCCGAAAGAAAGAGCACCTGTTCGTCGGTCAGATGGTCCGGCACTTTTATCGGACCAACATCCGCGAATGGCACGCGCGCGTATTCCGCCTGCCCGCCGGCATAACCGCCGGTCAAATGCGAGTAACCAAAAATTCCGGCCGCCGCATGCCCAAACATCTTCTCGCCCATCCACGCGTTTGGATTCGAGTTCTCACAAAGTGAAAACATCTGCTGCTGGCAGAAGAAGCAATTGCCGCAAGCAATGGGAAAGGGCACTACCACTCGATCGCCAACTTGCAGGTTGTGAACTTCGCGGCCCACCTCGACCACTTCGCCCATGAATTCATGGCCGAGTATGTCGCCTCGCTGCATCGTGGGAATGAACCCGTTGTACAGGTGCAGGTCCGAACCGCAGATCGCCGTCGAGGAAATCTTTACGATCGCGTCTCGCTGGTTAAGGATCTGTGGATCCGGAACATCCTCCACGGAAAGTGTCGTTTTGCCGTACCAACAGTTTGCTTTCATCGCTGGCCCATCCCTTCTGAGCCGTAGCTCGCTGACCGATAGTTTGTCGCTGTTTCACTCGGCAACCTGTCGGCCTGCTCGAGTTCGCTTGCCGCCGCCGGACGTCCCGGCCTTTGGTCCATGTAGCCCGTGCCCAGCAGGGTTGCGTCGGACACGACAACTTCGCCGACTTCCATGACTTGTTTGAAACGACGCAGATCGTCATCCAACTGTTGCTCCGGTTCCTCGCCGAAGAGTTTGGCGACAGCCGCGCCGAGCACGCCTGCAATCGGGTTGTACTGGAAGTTAACTTTCACGATGGTGCCGCGACCGCCAGGTGCTCGCTCGAAACGAACAGCGCCCGCGTGATCGACGTCAGAGTTTTCAAGCGAACGCCAGGTGATGACCTTGCCCGGCTCGTCCGCGATGATCGTCGCATCCCATTCCACGCTCATGCCCGCGGGGCCTTTTACTACCCAATGTGAACGGCCATCTCCGAGATCTTCGACCGACTCGAGATGGCGCATGAAGCGCGGCAGGTTTTGGAAGTTACGCCAGAAGGTGTAGACCTCGTCCGGGGCGCGATTCACTATGCATGTGCCCTGTGCATGGATGCCCTGATTGCCGTTGCTCAGTTGCATCGCGGCAATAACGTCGAGCGCTGTGACCGCCGCTACGTTGATAGTTGCAAATGTGATTCTCCCTCTCTTCGCGTCGGGGGCCGAACAGGCAACGCCGAGGCTTACGAGATCGAGTGCATCGCCGGCAACACGCGACCACATCGCTTCAGTCGGTTTCTGCTGCGAGAAGATCGCAATACCGGAAGCGAGTTCGCGCAGACCGTACAGTCGTATTAAACCGGTGCGCGTCTTTGAAACACCGGAGATATTGGCGATCGCGCGGGGTGCAAGAAGCTCCGCGAGCCCGAGACCCACGCTGAACCAACCCAGACCTTTCGCGAGCCGCTTTCCGCTCGTGGACGGCAAGCCCGGTCTCCCCCGCTCAACGCTGTAATTCGCGCCGCTGCTTGCGAAGGTCGAAGGTTCAAAGTCGTTTGCTGAAGAAGAGTTCTGCTGATTGATTTCCCTTTGTGGCTTTGTAGAAGACATGAAGTTCCCCCTTGGTTGATAATTTCAACTTGGATTTTTCCAGTATGGACAGTCAAACACCATGCCTCTGCATTTGTGCTTTTTGTGACTCATTGCG
>DASSEB010000293.1:0-4726 GCA_035696765.1 Pyrinomonadaceae bacterium
TAGCGCAGAAGGAGGGGTTATGGGTTCCGATCATACTGGCGAGGATATTGAAGCTGGGCGTACAACCCGAGCAGAGAACAGAACGGTAATTTGGGCGCAAACGGAGAAGGGTTCGGAATTCGACGGCGACGATTCTCGTGGTCGAAGCCGCCCCGACCGTCGCGGACGACGACTACAAGCTGGTGAATGAATCGTTTCCCGCCCACGGGATCCTTTCATCTGGCATTGGGACCGGCGCGGGTGTCGTGGGATTCAATCGGAAAGCCCCCTTGCTCACGCCGCCAGCCCCGGCTGTGGAACTAACGCCGACGGACCTTCGCAACGCGAGGAGTGTAGGTGTCTTTGGCAAGGGGTTCACCGGCGCGTACATGAATCGCTTGCCGCAAATGCACAAACGCCTCAAACGCCTCGAAGAACAGCTTCGGCCACAAAAAAGCACAAAAAGCACAAAAGAGTGAAAGAGGAAGCGTACCGCGGGAACTCACCATTCGTGACTTGAAGTCTCCCTGACGTAACCAGAGTCCTATTCCTGACTTACTCTTCCTATTCAAGGCCGCGTCGACCCAAACGACGGTCAGCTTCTCACAAGGCGACAAACTTCAGTGTGTGACCTACAAATTTCATTTAATGCCCGAACCACCACGACGAGAGTGTGGTTCCGTCATAAAGTGAAATTGACCTCTCATTGGAATCATAAAACACGACCAGGGAACCAATCAGCACGGCAATGCGGGCGGCCATCACACTCTTGAGGCAAAGCCGTCTTGCGCGTATTTCGCCCGGCCGGCCTCAGCCCCGACGAGACCGGGCGGAAACTTACGCACGATCTGCGTAAGACTCCGCACGGCGCGGGCGTCGCCGCAGCGGCATCGATAATTTCTTTCGAGCATGGCTCACGGTTGAACGGAACGTCCGTTGCTTTAGTGGGAAAGCACAAGCCAGGGTGAGAGCCGGGTAACACTGTGCGCCACGCGAGTGGGGGCGGCGTAACGAGGGGTGGCCCGTGCCCTCATCCACCTCCGTGCGCGCCGGGGTTTGTGGCGCGCCCTAACATCACAAAGAAAGGCGGACTCATGATCACTCAACGCCATCGTACTAGCCTCGCTTCCTTCAACATTTCCAGACTCCTCGTCTCTGCACTCCTGCTACTCTCGCTCGGCGGAATCGCCGCCGCGGACGAGACCAGCGAGAGTCTCAAGGTCGAGCGCCTGACATTCCCCGTGACGCTCTCCAACGGCAGCGCCGCCGAGGTCGTCGGCTACCTTTACTACAAGGGCAGCTACCGCGACCGGACGCTGCTGGTCGCGATCCATGGGGCCACATACAACCACAAGTATTGGGCCGTGCCCACCATCAACGGGCACGAGTACTCGTTCGCGGGCTACATGGCCGAGCGTAAGTATGCCGTGCTCGCCATCGACGAACTCGGCACCGGCGAGAGCACGCGCCCAGAGGACGGCGACCTGCTGACGCTCGACCAGACGGCCTCAACCATCCACCAAGTCATCACACAACTCCGCGCCGGCGAGGACGGCCTCGGCTACGCGTTCGGGAGCGTCGTGACGGTCGGCCACTCGCTCGGGGCCATCAACGCCATCTACGAGCAGGCGACTTACCACGATGCCGACGCCCTCGTTTCGACCGGGATGGGCCATGTCCCGCACGAGCTGCCGATTCCTCCGGAGGTCATCGCCGGGATGCTTCAGTACGAGTACTCCCCGCTCCCGGCCGAGGTGCGCTCCGCAGCCTTCTACTACGCGCCGGGCGCTGACCCCGAAGTCATCGCTTACGACAACAACAACCTCGCCGACTTGCTTGCACGCGGACAGCTTTCGACCGCCATCCTCGGCATTTTTGATCCTGCCGTCACGCGCGTCGGCGCGACGACCGGCCGCGTACTCGTGCAGTTGGGCGAGTTCGACGTGCTCTTCCCGGCGTCACTGGCCGAGGGCGAGGCGGCGTACTTCGCCAGCGCGTCGAGCGTGACGGTACAGTCGCTCGCAGGCGTCGGCCACGACTTCAACACGCACTTCCGCAACCACGAGGGCTGGCGGCTCATCGACGAATGGCTCCAATCGCAGGGCCTCGGGCGCGCTGACGAGTAGGTATAAGAGACGAGGATGTCGGGGCGAACGGGCGTGGCCACGAGGAAGTCGAAGGCATGTGACCACGAACACCCCCGCGCGGCGTGTGTTTCGTGATCGACGCGGCGGGTGGCCCGGGCTGCGCGACCGGCCGCTAATCGTCTCCGTGTGATGCGCGATTAACGTCTCGGCTGCGCAGCCGCCCCCTACAAGCGGAAGACCTGCTTGCGTCCGGGCAGGAATGATTTTTTGCGGGTTTAAGGGAGGAGCGATTTTTGGCAAAGCCCGCGCTAACTGTTAGAGGGCGCCGACCTTTTCGTTTTCTCGAACTACATAACATTATTGCAGCAACCATCGGTAGCGACGCGCGTGCGTGACTCTGTCGATCGAGAAACACACATACGGACTTGCCGTAGTTTTGCTCTAAGGCCTGTTTTCACCGAAGGTGAACTTCCGGACCGTTACGAGCTGGAATTTCCACGTTCAAGGGTGAGGTATTCAAATAGGCCTGCTTGAGCGGCCTCGCTCCATTTCGATTCAAGCCACGGGATACCATGACGTGATGCGTGGAGGTCTACGAATTCATTTTCCGGGCAGCAAATTCCGCTAACAAACAGCAAAATAGGCCAACCAAAGTGAGTTGACATCCAAGTTATTCGGCATACGGTTAGGGGCTTGATAATCCTAAATCTCCCCCGGCATTTTCGGGTCAACGCTTTTGCACTGATTGCGCCAGCGATCGGGCGCTAACCAGTTCGTTCTCGTTCATTTCACGCTTTACCGCTTCTTCAAGCGAATCATTTCTAAGGTTCACCAACCCAATCCTTGGCTCGACTAGTCTGTGCCAAGCATTCTCAAAGGAGAGATCCCCAATGGCTAACATTTCGAAAAGAAACAGGAGGCGCGAGAGGGAGATCAAGAATGCCGCGAAGAACAGGCGCGAGATAATCGCAGCGCGCTTGAGTCGTCGTGACATGATAAAGGCTGGTCTCCTAACTAGCGCCGGTTACCTGATCCACAAAAATGGTTTGAGCGCACGCGCTCAGTTCAGCGGAAGCGACTGCGATCGTAGATGGTGGGATGGATCTGGCGGGAATGGCACGCCGGTAAGCCCGCCAACGACCCCGTTTGTCGAGCCACTGCCCATTCCGCCAATCGCTCAAACAGTCCCAGCGCTTAGCCCCGCGCCAACGGTGGCGCCAAATACTGCCGCCGGCGAGGCGCGAACACGCAACCATCAGGCCTTGACCACTCTTGCGCCGGTCAAGTTTTATGAGGTCCATCAGAGGGAGCAGTTGATTAGTATGCATCCGGAGCTGCCGTTACAGAGACTTTGGACCTTTAACGGCACGGTGCCGGGACAGACCTATGTGGCGCGCTACGGTGAGCCAATTCTGGTTCGTAACTTCAACGATTTGCCAAACGACAATGGAGGCTTTGGTCTGCAATCCGTTTCAACTCACCTCCACAACGGCCACACTCCGTCTGAATCAGATGGTTTCCCGTGCGACTTCTTTGGGCAGACCAAGTGGTACGACCAGCATTATCCGAACGTCCTCGCCGGATTCGCCTCGAGTCATCCGCCGCTGGGGGACATCAACGAGTCGATGAGCACGCTCTGGTATCACGATCACCGCGTAGACTTCACGGCACAGAACGTCTACAAGGGCCTCGCCGGTTTTTACTTGCTCTTTAATCAGTTTGACACCGGCGACGAAACCACGGGCTTTCGCCTTCCAAGCTTCCCCAACTTCGACATTCCGATGATGTTCAACGACAAGAACTTCGATCCAGACGATGGCTTGCTGGCCTTCGACCTGGCCAACCGTGACGGCATTCTGGGAGACAAGTTTCTTGTTAACGGAAAGATACAACCTTTCTTTGAGGTCAAGCGGCGACGCTATCGTTTCCGTTGGCTTAACGCCGGACCGTCCCGCTTCTACCGGATGTATCTTACGAAGTCGAATCTAACGAACCATCCGTTTTGGGTGATTTCGAACGACGGCAATCTGTTGCCCCACCCGGTGCAAACAACCACCGGCCTCATGATGGGAGTTGCCGAGCGCATGGATGTGATCGTGGACTTCTCGTCATTCGCTGCGGGAAGCATTATTCACATCGAAAACCGTCTCGAACAATGCGATGGAGCAGGACCAACCAACAATATTCTGGCTGCAGGTCAGGGCATCAAGATGCTCCAGTTCCGCGTGGTTTCGGATCCCGTGACAGACAACAGCGTCGATCCTGCTACGAACCCCACCTTCTACCAGGTGCCAACGAGGGTTACAGAACGGATCAGGCGCTGCTTCAAGTTCGATCGTCGGAATGGTCAATGGGTGATCAATGACAAACTCTTTGACTGTAACGATGTTCGCTTCAGGGTCAAACGTAATACTGCGGAGATCTGGGAACTTGACGGTGGATTCGATTGGTCGCATCCGGTCCACATTCACTTCGAGGAACACCAGGTTCTAAAACGCAATGGCCAAACACCGACTTTGATCGAAAGAGGCCGCAAAGACGTCATACGACTTGGTGAAAACGACGACGTGGAGATCTATTTCCGCTTCCGCGACTTTGTGGGGCGCTACCCGATGCATTGCCACAACACGATTCACGAGGACCACGCGATGATGCTCAGG
>DASSEB010000294.1:0-11929 GCA_035696765.1 Pyrinomonadaceae bacterium
GAAGGCAGCATGAAACTAACAAAAGATCCTAGATCGTTTTGCGTCGACCGTTCGGCTTCGGCTGCCGTCACCCACTCGAGCAGCTTCTTTCGTGAGATCAGTTGCCGGTACAGCGAGCGGACAATCGCGTCGCACATGAGCCACGTCTGGTGCGGCAGGAAAACAAACGAGAGCGCGATCTGGGCTGTGTTGGTGCGAAAGTCGCCCCAAAGACTGTAGAAGTGGCTGGACCACGGAATGCCGCGCGGGTGAATCAAGAGGCCCGTGGTCACGTGCAAATAAACCGGAAACGCGATTGTCAGAAAGACGAAGAGAGACCACAGGAGAGACGACCCGGGAAAAATCGCGCACGCAGCGGCGAGCCACAGGAACAATGCAGGCGCGACGAGACTGCGGCGGAGATTGTCGAGAATTTTCCAGCGCCCGATTGCCGGGATCACGTTGGGGACCTTGCGGCGTTCGCCGTCAGGTACAGTCGGGAAGAGCCAGCGCATGATCTGCCAATCACCGCGCGTCCAACGATGCGAGCGTTTTGCGTAAGCCTGGTAAGACGCCGGGTAGTCGTCGAGAAGCTCGATGTCGGTTGTGAGTGCGGCACGCGCGAACAAGCATTCGAAAAGATCGTGACTGAGCAACGAGTTGGGCGGTACGCGATTGTCGAGCGTGCGTTGAAAGGCGTCGACGTCGTACAGGCCCTTGCCGGTAAAGCTTCCTTCGCCGAAGAAGTCCTGGTAAACGTCGGACACTGCGGTCGTGTAAGGATCGATGCCCGTGTAGCCGGAAAAGATCTGCACAAACTTCGAACGCGAAGCGCTCGCGAGCGAGATGCTGACGCGTGGTTGCAAAATACCGTAACCGGACGTGACCAGATTTCTTGTTTGATCGATACGCGGTCGATTCAATGGGTGAATGGCGGCGCCGACGAGCTTGCGAGCGACGTCGCGCGGAAGTTGTGTGTCTGAGTCGAGCGTGATGACGTAGCGAATCCTTTTCAGCAAGGCGTCGTCAGCCGTCCGCACGATAAAGCTGGTGTCGCTAACGCCACGCAGCAGTCGATTAAACTCTTCGAGTTTGCCTCGTTTGCGCTCCCAGCCCATCCATTTGTTTTCACCGGGGTTCCACTGTCGTCTCCGGTGAAACAGATGAAACCGGTCCTCGCCATGTTTTTGATTCAGCGCGTCGATACTGCTTTGCGCGACGGCGAGCAGGTGCGAATCGGTTGCTGTCTCTTCCGCTTCGGCGTCGGGAAAATCGCCGAGCAAGGCGAAGTAAATGTGACTGTCCTGGTTCGCGAGGTAGTGAACTTCGAGGCGTTCGACGAGTTCGTGTACCTGCGACTCGCTCAGAAAGATCGTCGGCACCACGACGAACGTAGCGGCAGTTTCCGGAATGCCGCGCGCGGTTTCCATCCGGGGCAACAGACGCGGCGGGAAAAAATGCGTGAGGTCCCAATTAAGGACCGTGAGCGCGAGATCGCTCGCCGGAAGCAGCGCCAGCAAAGCCGTCACGATCAGAAACCACCAACCGACGCCGTAGCTGCGCATGACGGCGAGCACGAGGACCATGACCAGCAACGTCAGGAACGTGAACGTGCCGAAATAAACGGCCGTGGCGTGTCGCAACAGAAAACGCCTGAAACGTTCCGCCAGTCGTGGTTGATAGCCGAAGGCGTTTTCGAGGAGAGTCAGACCGGCGTCGATCAGGTAATAGCCGACATGTTGCCCGGCGGTTTCGCTTGCGGCTTTGGCAGCGAGGTCGACAGCGGCCTGGGCGACTTCGAGTTCGTTTGCTCGGGTGCGTTTGCTGATTCGTTCGACGACGTGTCGATAACGATCGCGCGAGGCAAACTCCATCTGTGAATAGGCGCCGGCAGGATCCTTTCCAAGCAACGGTTCGATCAAACTGACTTTCTCGAAGAAATCATTCCAGTCGAGCGTGGAGAGCAGGCGCATGCTGGTGATGATGTTGCCGACAGTGACCTGCGCCGCGGCTTGTCGTTGGTGTTCAGAGTGAATTGTCTGTTCGACGCTCGTGCCTTGCCGCGCTAACTGCTTTTCGATCCAGTCCATGACCGGCATGACCGCGGGGTCCTGTTCGCGAAGCCGTTGCACGAGTTGGACGAGGAACGTCTGCGGTAGCTCTTCCTGCTTTTCGAGTCGCTCCTTCAGGAACGACATGACGTTCGCCGGTTGAAGTGAGGCGAGTTCAAGCAGCTTGTCGGCGAGTTCGTCGGCTTCATCGCGTTCGGCACGCGCGCGCGCGACCGCGACCGCGAGACGGCGCAGGTTTTCGACGAGCGCGAGCCGCAACGTGATCGCTACGGCCCATAGTTCGCCAATCGATAGCGGAGCGACGGTTTGGTAAGCGCGGATGAATCTTTGCAGCGTGTTTGTGTCGAGACGCGAATCGGTGTGCGCGATCAGCGCGAACGCGACTGAATAGATCCGCGGATAGCCTTGCAGTTCGCCCTCTGCGAGTTTAGGCAGTTCGTGATAGTAACTTTTGGGAAGGTCCTCGCGAATCTCGCGCAGTTGCTCTTCGACGATGTGATAGTTGTCTACGAGCCATTCTGCGGCTGGTGAAATCGGGCGGCCTTCACGAATCGCCTCGACGAGCCTGCGGTAAGCGTATTCGAGTTTGCGGCCGTTGTCTTCGAGCCGCGGTAGGAGTTGTGCACGGCCCTTTCGCGTGACGGTTTTGTGCTTTGCGGCGAGTGTTTGAGCGTATTGCTCGAGGCGTTCGACACTGAAGAACTCTGCCTGGAACGGCTTCTCATCGGCATAGCCGAGGGGCTTGCGGACGAGTGAAACCAGCGATTCGACGAACTCAGTCATGAGATCGAAACCGTTGCGACAACAAAGCGGGTTAACGGGGGAGTTTCAGAATATCATTTGTGCCACAAAGAAGCACAAAAGGATAAGTTAGCCTAAATCTGCGGCTACTCCTGTATACTGCCGCGCCATGCGCATTTTGGGAATCGATCCTGGCAGCCAGACGATGGGATGGGGCGTTATCGATGGTGATGGACGGCGCTACTCGCTCGTCGCTTTCGGCTGTATTCGCGCGTCATCAACGCTCAGGTTTTCCGCACGGCTGTTGAAGATGTGCAAAGGGTTGGAAGAAGTGATTGCGGAACATCGTCCGGATGGTTGTGCACTCGAAGATGCGTTCCTCGCGACCAACGTCAAAGTCAGTATGAAACTCGGCCAAGTGCGCGGTATCGTCTTGTTGTCGGCGGAGCGAGCGGGGCTGGAGATCTCTGAGTATTCACCGCGGCTGATCAAGCAGACGGTGGTTGGTTACGGCAACGCGGAGAAGCACCAGGTGCAGGAGATGGTGCGTTTGCTGCTTCAGCTCAAGAGCATTCCGACGCCTCACGACGCCGCGGATGCGCTGGCGGTCGCGATTTGTCATTTCCATCACGCGCAATTTCGAGAGAGAATAGCGGCCGTTTAAGACCTCACACTCAAGGAGAAAACATCATGAATCCTCACAAGCTCGCACTTTGCGTGCTTCTCATTCTTTTTACTGCACACACAAACTTTGCTCAGCAAAAGCCGCCTAAAGGCGGTCGTCTCGCGATTGTCGTTGACGAACGACTCGCCGCGCTTCGCACGACGCCTCAACTCAACGGCAAGCTGGTACGACGACTCAGCCGTGGACGAATGGTTGCGGTCAGATCGATGAAGACAAGTGCTGATGGGATCACGTTCTTCCTCGTCAACATGACCAGCCGCACGCACGGTTGGATTCAACGCGAAGCTGTCGTCTCGCCATCGCGCGGCAGTGAGGATCGTCGATTGCTGATCCTGATCCAACTATCGAAAGATTTCGATCGGATTTCACGAGCACGAATCTTTCTCGACTACTTTCCGCGTTCGCCGTTGCGTCCCGAGGTGCTGTTATTGCTCGGCGACACGGCCGAGGAACTCGCGGCCAAACTCACAACTGATGCCGCACGGCGTCTGAAAGGAGACTTGGTTGACGCACTCGAGTTCAGCTACTACCTGAACTACACCGGTCTGGATCGCTTCAATCGCCAGCACGTCGGCTTCGTTTTCGACAAGTCTGCTAAACGTTTTCACTACGACGGCGCCGCCTGGCGAGAACTTGTACGCCGCTATCCGAAAACGCCACAGGCCGGAGAAGCCAAAAAACGTTTGCAGGCGCTTTACTCTCATCTGCATATGAGCTAGATTAACCGCAAATGAAATTCAAAATACCTCAAGGAGATAGCAAGATGGGCCTCACACATGTTGCAGTCAAACTACGTAACCGGGGGTCCGAAGACACGTTCACGGCGAAATTCCTCATCGACACGGGAGCGACGGATTCGATGGCTCCGGCGTCCGAACTGGAAAGAATCGGTGTTGTACCCGACGGCAGGAGGACATACGAACTCGCCACGGGCGAACTGGAACAATTCGAAGTTGGTTATGCGGAGTTTTCCTTCATGAACGACACCATTCTCGCGCGAGTGATCTTTGGCCCGGACAATACTGAACCAATTCTGGGTGGAGTAGCCCTGGAGTTGGCCGGCGTAATGGTCGATCCGGTAAACCAGAGTCTAAAAAAGCTTCCTGCGCTTTCGCTGAAATAGTTGTAGTTAAATTCTGATGCTTTACTCTCATGTGCGCATGATGTAAACTGCGCACATGTTATTACGAAAACTAAAACCTCTACCTCAAGGAGAAAGCAAGATGGGCCTCACACATGTTGCAGTTAAACTGCTCCACTCAGATTCTACGGAAACCTACGACGCAGACTTCCTCGTTGATACGGGCGCCTGGGACACAATGGCTCCAGCATCCGAACTCAAGAAAATTGGCATTCGACCGGTTGGCAAGGACATGTATGAAACGGCTAACGGGGACGTCGTCGAATACGAGTATGGTAATGCCGAAATGAAGTTCATGGGCGAAATAATAGCCACTCGTATTCTCTTTGGCCCGGACCATAGCGAGCCGATCTTGGGCGTGGTAGCCCTGGAATCAGCCGGTTTCCTCGTCGACCCGAAGAATCAGACACTGCGAAAGCTCCGGGCGCGGCCGCTGAAACGCGTGGCTTAGGCGAAATAAACGATCGTCTCGCCGGCGGAAGCTCAATTAAACCTTTCAAAATTTTGCACGGGCTGTTAATAAAGCCTGCACGCGTCCGTCTATCAGGGTGTAGACGGAGGAAATACCGTGCAGGCAGCCCTTAAACCGCAAACAGCTCTTAAACCCTTGCGACTAGTGACGAATCAACCCACCAGCGAGCTGGAAAGGCTTTTCCAGGAACACCACGGCCGAGTTTTTCGGACCGCCCAGCGAATCACGGGCAGTCCCGCTGACGCCGAAGATGTGCTCCAGACCGTCTTCCTGCGCCTCGTAAAAGGCCAGGACGATTACGACTGGTCAGGAAATCCCGAGGCTTACCTCTCCCGCGCCGCCATAAACGCATCCCTTGATTTACTGCGGAGTCGCAAGCGAGCCAAAGCTGTGGCAATCGACGACAAAGAGGTCGATTCGATGGCCGGAAATTCCCGCAGCCCTGAGAGTGAGCATGCTGAGCGTGAACTGCAAACGCTCGTGCGTGAGGCTGTAGCGCGGCTGGGAAAAACCGCCGGGGAGATGTGTGTTCTGCGTTACTACGAGGGCTTTGATAACAAGGAAATCGCCTCGCTAATGAAAACTTCGCCCCTCGTGGTGGGTG
Organism: Pyrinomonadaceae bacterium; assembly: GCA_035696765.1. Taxonomy (GTDB): domain Bacteria; phylum Acidobacteriota; class Blastocatellia; order Pyrinomonadales; family Pyrinomonadaceae; genus PSRF01. The sequence goes on from DASSEB010000294.1 coordinate 5,695, forward strand.
TCGTCCTCCATCGCGCACGTACAAAACTGAAAAAAGAGATTGGGCACTATCTGGAGAAACATCATGAAAAGCAATAACGAAGATCAGATTCTCGACAAGGTTACTGCTGAGATCCGGAATGAAAAGGTAGATTCAGCGGCCGTTTCAGCAGCGGCAGACCGCGTTTGGGCGCGTGTCGCCGCTGCGGCTGGTGAGACTCAATTCAGCCTTCCGCCCGTCGATCGGATTGAAGGCTGCGCTGACTTCCAGTCGCTGATTCCAGCATATCTGGCAGGCAAACTTTCTGAAGCACGTTCGCTGTTGTTGGTGGATCACACACACGAGTGCATCCCCTGTCGGAAGGCGATGAACGAAGCACGCTCGCGACGTTCGGTCACGGTTAAGCCGGCGGCGCGCCAAACGCGCTACACGATGCAACCAGCCGTCATGCGTTGGGCCATCGCCGCGACACTCGTGCTCGGCTTTGGACTTTTGGCTATTCCGTTCATGCAGCGCTTTTGGCCGTACGGTGACTTTGACGCCACCGTCCAGGCAGCCGAAGGACAGGTGTTCCAGGTTGCCGACACGCAGACCACAGCGGTCGCCGCCGGAGCGAAGCTGCAAAAAGGTGAGAAGGTGCGCACCGCAAAAGACGGGCGCGCCGTCCTTCATTTGGGCGATGGCTCTCTGATCGAAATGAAAGATCGCTCGGAGTTGTACCTGACGAAGAATGGCCAGGGAACAACCATTCACCTCGACCGCGGCAGCATCGTCGTCGAAGCCGCCAAGCAGAAAGACGGGAAACTGTTCGTAGAGAGTGGCGATTCGCTCGTCTCAGTAACCGGCACAGTGTTCTCAGTGAACAATGGCACCAAGGGATCGAGAGTCTCCGTAATCGAAGGCGAAGTTAACTTGAATCACGCCGGCAGCGATCGCGTGCTTCGTCCGGGGGAACAGGCCACCACGAATCCGGCAATCGCGACGATTCCCGTGAAAGATGAAGTCTCGTGGAGCCGCAACGCAAACCGTTACGCGCAGGTGTTGTCGGGTCTGGCGACGCTGAAGAACGATCTGAGGAAAGTCCAGCAACCTGGCATTCGCAACTCGACGCACCTGCTCGACCTGATGCCTGAGAGCACAGTTGTCTACGCGGCCCTGCCGAATCTTGCTGACTCAATCGCCGAGTCGCATCGCATCATTCAGGAGCGGATGAGCCAGAACGCTGCGCTGCGCGAGTGGTGGGAGAAAGAGCAGTCAGGCAGACGCCAAAACATGGACCAGGTTGTCGATACGATTCGGCAGTTCGGATCTTACCTTGGCGATGAGATCGCAGTCTCGGTTTCGATGGACGATAAAGGCCAGCCGGGTGAGCCGTTGGTGCTTGCTGAACTGAAGAACTCAGAAGGGTTCCGGCAGTTCCTCGAGCAGGAGATTGCGAAATACTCCGGCGGCAAGAAAGGCGGGCCTGAGATTCAGTTCATTGAGAATCCTGCCACCGCCACCGCTACCGGCGACAAGCAAGACAAGCTGTACGTTTGGATTCAGGCAAACTTGTTCGCCGCCAGTCCGAAGTTGCAACAACTCCAGAATCTCGCAACGGTGATGGCCAGCGGCAGTACGAGCAGTTTCACTGCGACTCCGTTCCGTAACCGCATTGCTCAGGTTTACCAGGAAGGCGCAGGTTTGGTGGTCGCAGCGAATCTCGAGAAGGTTGTGGCCCAAACCAAGGCGGAACGCTCGAAGGGACCGGATGCCGAGAAACGCGAAGCCGCGTTGAACCAGCTCGGCATCTTGAGTGTGAAGTATTTCGTTCTCGACCAGAAGGACACGAACGGCAAAACACACACGCAGGCTTCGCTCTCATTCAGCGACGCACAACGTGGTATTCCTTCGTGGCTGGCTGCTCCGGGACCGATGGGCTCGCTCGAGTACATCTCACCGGATGCAAACGTTGTCGCTGCGTTCGTAGTCAAGAATCCGGCGTCGCTCGTTGACGATCTGCTCGGCGTCCTCGAGACAGTGTCACCCGATTTGCGCAAGAACCTCGAAAAACAACAGACGGAGCATGGCCTGAATATCCGCAACGATATCGCTGCGCCGCTCGGTGGAGAGTTTGCTTTCGCGATTGATGGTCCGATCCTGCCGACACCTTCGTGGAAACTGGTGTTTGAGGTCAACGACCCGGCGCACCTGCAACAGACGCTCGAGCGTGTCGTCGGTGAAGTGAACAAACAGGCCGCGTACTTCGGCAAGTCTGGACTGACCTGGGAAAAGAGTGAGATGGGCGGCCGCACCTACTACACGCTCCGCTCAGCCGACTTCGGGTTAGTGGAAGTGAACTACACTTACGCGAACGGATACCTGATCGTTGGTCCAAGCAGGGCACTGGTCGAGAGATCTCTTACCACGCGTGAGAACGGGCTCTCGTTGCTACGTTCGGCTAAATTCACGGCGGGCTTGCCGGCCGATGGTAACGCAAACTTCTCGGCAGTGTTCTATCACAACATCGCGGGCCTCGTTCCAGCCGGACTTGCAAGCACTGCTGCTGCGAAACTTCCGAGTGGACCGCAGGAAGCTATGAGGATGGCTTCAGACATGCCGCCAACGCTAGCCTACGCATACGCGCAAGGCGACAGCATTACGTTTGCGGCGAACACTGAAGGTGGACCATTCGGCATCGGACCCGCAACGCTCCTGGGAATGCCCAACGCGTTGGAGATGCAGAGCATCATTCAGCGAGGAATGGGCGGTAAGAAGTAACCTGGCCGTGATTGCAGAGATTGATCAGGATTTACAGGATGGCGAAAGTCGTCCTGTAAATCCGTCAAGTCTTGTAAGCCTGTCAAACAAGGCATCATCAATATGAAGCTCATTGCTATCTCCCTCGTCTCATGGCTGCTGGGCCTGTTGCTCATCCTGCATCAATTTACTGATGTCAATGGAGCCACAGTCACGTCCGTAATAATGGCAGCGCTCGTGTTCTCGCTGGCCTATGCGCCCTCTCTCTCCTGGCTTCGCCAACGCATGGGCGGCTGCAAACCAGCACTGCTGTTTCCGCTTGCATCGGCTGTCGTACTCAACCTGCCTGTGTTCCTGATCGAGATTCTTGCGATAGGCAGAACTTTAGCTCCGTCAGAAGCGTTAGCATGCATCGTGGCTTTTCTGCTTATGGGCACAGTCTTCGGACTCGGATTCGTTTGGAATTATCAGGACAGAGCGATATAAAAAGAGTATGGCACTCCCCGCTTCGGTTCCCGAGGAACCGATCAAAGCTCAAATGGCTCTCACTGAGCCGCCGGTGATCGACCTTCATGGTCTCAGCGTCTCATTTGGCCGCCGGCAAATACTAAAGAACCTTCGCGGTGACCTGCGTGGCAAAGCGATTGGTCTGCTTGGTCCCAACGGCGCCGGCAAGACTACTCTGATCCACACGCTGCTCGGATTTCATCAGCCCTCCGCGGGGACTGCGCAAATCTTCGGACTCGATATCGCCAACGACGCGAACCAGATCAAATCGCTGATCGGTTACATGCCGGAACGCGACTCGTTCATCGCGAAGATGAGCGCGGTGCACTTCGTCCGCTTGATGGGTGAGCTGTCAGGCTTGCCTTCGGAAGCCGCGTTGGAGCGAGCTCACGAAGCGCTTTTCTACGTCGGCCTCGGCGAGGCGCGTTATCGCCGGCTCGAAACGTACTCGCTTGGTATGAAGCAACTCGCCAAACTCGCCCAGGCGATCGTTCATGGTCCAAAGTTGATCTTTCTCGACGAACCTACGAACGGACTCGATCCGCCGGCGCGCCTGCGCATGATCAAACTGATACGCGAGATTCGCGACAGTGGTCACGCTAATATCGTGTTGTCATCGCACCTGTTGCTCGACGTCGAAGAGTGCTGCGACGAGATTCTGATACTGCGCGACGGGCAGATCGCCGTCTACTGCAACCTCGAAGAAGAGCGGAAATCAAACCGCAAGTTTCTCATGCTGGAAACACGCGGCGATCAGGACAAATTCGTCAAAGCGCTCGCAAAACTCGGCTGCGAGTACGCCTTGTCGGGCGGTAATCGTCTCAAGATAGTTTTGCAGGAAGGCATCGAGGTGCGCGACCTCTATCGCCTGGCTGCCGAAGAAGACGTGCAGATCCGGCGTCTCAGCTACAAGCGCGACTCTCTGGAAGACATCTTCCTCAAAGCGATGGAGGACGGCTATGGCGGTTTATGAGCAGACGTACAAACGCTACACCGGCACGCTGACTCCTGAGTGGAGCCGCTTCCTGATCATTCCGCGACACGCGTATCGAGCCGTTTTCAGCTCGAAACTGTTCACCGCGTTCTTCGTCATTTGCTTCCTGCCGCTGCTGGTCGAAGCGATCCTGATCTACCTGCATCACAACATCAGCGCGATTGCGATCATGAAGATCGACGTCAGGGCGCTGGTGCCGATTGACGGTTCGTTCTTCGAGACGTTTGTAGCCATTCAGGGCGGGTTTGCTTTCTTTGTCGCGCTACTGGTTGGACCACCGCTTGTTTCTCGCGATCTGCGCAACAACGCACTCCCGCTCTATCTCTGCCGTCCGTTTTCACGTACTGAATACGTGCTGGGAAAGATGTCGGTGATACTCATCCTGCTGTCGGCGATCACGTGGGTGCCGCAGTTGCTGCTGTTTCTTTTCCAGTCGTACCTGGAAGGGTTCGCGTGGTTCAGGGCCAACCTGTGGATGGCGAGTGCGATAGTCATCGCAGGTGTAGTTTGGATACTTCTGCTGGCGCTGCTGTCGCAGACGATCTCGGCGCTTGTGAAATGGCGTGTGATTGCGAGCGCGGCGCTGTTGGGTCTGTTCTTCATCCCTTCGGTGTTTGGCGAGTTCATCAACGTCGTGTTTCTAACGCGTTGGGGAAACATCATCAGCCTGAGCGCGTTGATGAGAAACGTGACCAAGGGACTCTTTGGCACTTTCGACCGCGTCTCCGGGACGATGCGGATCACTGACTGGGACGACAACGTCATCAGGGAAGTGCTTTTGATCGAGCCGCCGCTTTGGGCTTCGTGGGCGGCGCTGTTCATTGTCTGCGCCGTTTGCCTCGCGGTGTTGCACTGGAAAGTTAAGGCTTACGAAGTGGTCCGTTGATGGATTGTTTATGACGACGCCTGCTGATCAACTAATCATCTTCGACAATGTCTCCAAGTTCTACGGCGAGATACTCGGAGTGAATCGGGTCAACTTGCAGATCGCGCCCGGGATCACGAGTCTCGTCGGCCCGAACGGAGCAGGGAAGTCGACGTTGATGAATTTAATGACCGGGCTGCTGCGTCCGACGCGCGGCGCGATCACGATCGTGGGCATTCCCACCGATCAGCCGGAACAACTCTTCCGCCGTGTCGGTTACTGCACGCAGTTTGACTCTTTCCCGCGCGGCATGACGGGACGCGAGTTTCTCAACTCGTTCCTGCTCGTACATGGCTTCGAGCGCAAACGGGCGAACGAGTTGAGCCAGGTTGCACTCGAGCGCGTCAATCTCGTCGAAGCCGCAGACAGGAAAGTCGCCGGCTATAGCAAGGGCATGCGACAGCGTATCCGGCTCGCGCAGTCGATTGCGCATGAACCTTCGGTCCTGATTCTCGACGAGCCTTTGAACGGGCTAGATCCGATGGTCCGCGCCGAGACGATTGCCCTCTTCCGAAAGCTCGCTGCGGAAGGTCTGCACCTGATCATCTCGTCACACATCCTGCATGAAGTCGACATGATGTCTGATCGCGTCGTGCTTTTGAACAACGGTTACATCGTTGCGGAGGGAAACATTCACGGCGTGCGCGACGAGATGGAAGAGCACCCGATGCAGATCCTCATCCGTTGCGATCAGCCCGCGAAACTTGCTTCGTACGTTTTTGCTCAGAACCACGTAGTCGAGGCGCGGTTGCACGACGACCGCCGCGGCCTGTTTGTGAAGACGCGTGACGCCGATCGCTTTTACTTGCTCTTGAATCGCGCGATCGCCGAAGGTGAAGTGAACGTGGAGTCGGTAGCGCCGGTGGATGATGATCTCAGTGCCGTCTACCAGTACTTGATTGGCACAACGGGAGGCAGCGCATGAGTTCTGCGGTTGAAGCAGTTTCCACCAGACCAGAAAACCAGCCGTCTCAGTGGGCGCTTTGGCTCCGGCAGATCGGCGCGATCTTTCGTCTCGAAATAGAGAAGAATTTTCTCGGCCGCCGCGCGATCTTGATCTACCTGATTGCGTTGTTGCCGCTTTTCCCGTT
>DASSEB010000295.1:0-14305 GCA_035696765.1 Pyrinomonadaceae bacterium
ACGGCTGTAGGTTTAAGCAGCTTGAATTGACCGTAAGGATCAAGCGCTCCCGGCCCGAATTCGACGCCGGACAAGTTGCTGGCGCTAATCAGCACAGGTCCATTGATCGAGCCGGGGACGTCAATCGGTTCGTTCAACCACAACGTATTAATAGTCGGCAAAGGCTTACACGGAATTCCGTAGTAGCTGGGGTCAGCGACACCCGCCGCGAAGTACACGAACCAACACTCTTTCACTCCACGCCCATCGAGATACTGTTTGACACTCTTTAGTTGTTGCCCCCAGTCGGAATTCGAATCCGTTAGATACTTGTAGGTTTGCGACGGTCCGCCCCAGAGTTCATTTCCGTATGGGATATAGTTTGGAAACGCCATCACGGATGAAGCCGCATGGGCCAACAGGCACACTCCAACAGCGTACGCCCACTTTCGACTCCTGCTGATCAAGGTCCACATTGTCCCGCCGATGAGTACGTATAGGAAAACGTAAACCACCAGAATGTGCCGCACGCCGATGTTCATCCCCACGGTTAATGCAACGAGTAGATAGAAGATCACTGGGACAACCAGGAAGAAGATTTCTCGCCGGCGGTCCAGGCGACGAGTGGCGATCACACCGAGACTCAACAGCAAGAGGGCCAGCACACCGACCGTTGATTTGATCAGGAAAGCAACGGGAAAGTAGAACCACACGCCATGCGCATACACTTTGCCCAGCACGTAGCTCGTGTAGTAATTCGCAGTGAGTCTTACATCGGCCAAACCGTAGAGATACGACTCAGGAAGTATGCGCAACCGAGCGGCTGTTGAAATTGGCCACGCTTCCGAAGCTTTCAAACCTTGCACATACTCGTCGAGAGGCGGGTTCATTTGCAGACCGTTAGGTCGTGCGTCATAGCGAAATCCGTAAAACGACCATAGGACGGGCCAGCCGATGAGCGTGATGAGCGCCAACGAACCGAAGAGCTTGAGTGACTGGCGGCTGAAGTTTTTGCGATTCGTCCTGTCCGTGCAAAAGATGATCTCGCAAAGCGTGAGTAAGAATAGAATCGGCACGATTAAAAGACCGGTGTGTTTTACTGCGAGTACAAGTCCGACCGACAATCCCGCGAGGATCAGGCGTAAAGCAGACGGAGACTTCACGAACCGGTAGAACATATAAACGCTGAGAAACATGAAGCAGGCGAGCCCCACGTCGGTTGTAATCAGCGCGCCGTGGGCCAGGAGGTTTGGATCGAAAGTAAGTAGGCTGAGTGCAATGAAAGTAGCACCGGTGCCAAACATTTCTTTGGTTGCGAAGAAAACGACAAACGCGGTAAGCAGCGTCAGAGTCGCTGCGAACGTGCGTGTACGCGAGAGGATCTTTTCCGCATCATTCTGGTAGAGGAACTCCTTGCCGCCAAGGAATGCGTCCTCTTTAAAGAAGCGTCCTTCAAGAGCAGGCATCTTCGGCCGCGACCACAATAAGGGCGCAGTCGCGATCAGTTTCAGCAGGGGTGGATGTTCAGGATTCAGCCCGAAATCGGCATCGGTCCAGGAGCGATAACCGGCGAAGATGTGATTTGCTTCATCCCAGGTTTGAGATTCCCTTCGTACCGACAGGAACAGTTGAGCGCAAAGACTTATCAGCAAGAAGCAGAACGCAGCAATCTGATAGGCGCGGTGGCGTTTTGCGAGACGCAGATTCACGTAACCTCCGAATTCCAGTCCAGAATGATTCGCCACAAGGAAGCACAAAAGGCACAAAATTAAAAGGAAATCCTTTTGTGCTTTTTGTGCCTATTTGTGGCTAAAAATATGTACTGGGTTTGTTGCACTCTCGCGGATGCCGGCGTTGAATGGTTTGGCTGCGAGTTGCAAGTTCGTCGACGATGCGGCCCTTGCGACTTTGCCTGACTTCCCTTCTCTGACGGAGTTGGTGCCGATGGACGTTGGCGATGATGGTTTCCGTCACATCGCCCGCTGCCGACAACTCGAATCGCTGATTCTGATGTATTGCCGCGACACCCGTTAGACGGCTGCATTCGTGTTCTTTAACTTGATAACCAATCCGCCACCCAAGTAGTCAATGTGGAATGTGTAATCAATCAGAGTGTCCGCATGCCGCATTAAAAAATGGTCGATCGCAGGCTTCGCTCCATTTTCGTCATCAGCGTCGTCGACAAAAATAAATGTGGGGTGGGCAGTCAAAGCAAGCTGCAAATCTGCATACGCGTTGTCGAAATCATGGGCCGCATCAACAACGACAAAATCAGCCTGCCATGGCAACGAAGATAACGCTCTCAGATTAGCTTTGAGCAATTTGTAATTCTGGAATCCCCGCGACTCAAACAGTCGCTGCGCGATCGCATACGGATCCCACGGCGTGTGATCATCATGCCGTGTGTTCACTCCGAAAACATCAATCCCGAGGTATCCGGCTTCAGGAGCAGCGCTCAGGTACGCGTCCGCACTCGCTCCGGCACACGTGCCGAGCTCAATCATCCTTTTCGGCGAGATTGTTTTCGAGACCGCATAAAAACACTTGTACTTGTGAAAGAAATCCTCCGCTCGACTCAGGTAATACTCCTGGTCATACTGCGTGAACACGCTGAAAAGCGGATGCGGTTCCCATCGGCAGGTCTCCAGGTTCGTGTGAAAAAGCTGCTCAAACTCCTCCCGAGTCTTGGGTGAGTCAGCCCGTAATTGGTCCATAGCGCTCCCTTGTGATAGTAGTCCAGCGAAGATCTGCGCCCAGCCAGCCGGCGCGCATCAATCACGTTGCAGGCACCATTGTTCGAAGTCCTCTGCCGATGATCCCTTATGAACCTCACACATTCCTTCAGCCAACCGATCTTTATCTCCCCGTTCTACTTTCGTGAGATTCTCTTCAGATTACCCTAAGAAGTGCGTCGCTAGTGCTCTACAGAGCATAAGTGCCAGCACAGCTTCAACCAATCGGACAGCAGCAACGGTGATACGATATTGGCCGTCCTCGCTAACTTCAATTGCTCGTTCAGGCTTTGGCGGTAGAAAGTCTGTAATGACCTCGGGGAGTTTTGATATTAAACTGGACCTTAATGATTTGAGGCTGACCGCGCCGATCAATAAAACAATCAACAAGCAATCCACAATTGTTATGGATACATACCCAATGAACAAACCGACCCCGAGCCACCACGAGAACTTACCGAGAATATTAATCAATATCCACCCGATAATGAACCACCAGATGTTCACGCTGTTTCGTAACAGCGCTTGTAAGAGCAGCCTGGGATCTGACCGAATGTATCCAGGATCGTAGTGACGAAAATGCCCGAGTATTTCCCACCAATCCATAAGTCGAAGGCTTAGAAACCACCAATCCGACCGCTTCAAGTACTCGATCCTCATTTGTCGTTCTTGGTCTCTGCGCTTTTTTAACTCCGATTGAACTTCAGTGATCCCGTCAACGACGGCGCGTTTCTCCGCAGTTAGTTTTTCCTCAGTTAGATAGTCTTGGCCTATCACCATTTGGCGAACGACCTCTACTTGCGCGTATCCTAAATACTCCAGGCTCTTGGCGTGTTTTGAAGCTGCATATATTCCGAAAACGATTACCGTAAACGTAAGGAGACTCAGTCGGCTGTAGGTGAAGGCTGTAGCGCTGCTTATGGTAAGGGATAGCACACCGCATGTTATTGTCCATACCAGTAAGAATTTCGCGAAGCTAAACAAGTTGTAATCTCGCCCCATTTGCTTCTCCAGACTGTCGACACTCCGAAGAAGAGCCTCCTCCTTTTGAGACCGGGCTTTGGCCAGAGCGAAATTGACCAGCATATATCCGGAAAACGGTGAGAATGATTCGAGGTGCTTTTGCATCATCGCATCCTCTTGGATCATCCGCTCGATGCGATCACTCGAATAACCGATATTGACGGGCAACAACGCTGCAACCCCAAAGATGATGCGATTGATCGTGTAGGCGAAAATTGCAACGACAAAAAGCGCTGCAATTGGCAGCAGTGAGGTGAGCTTGTATTGCTCAAAAAAGTTTGTGATCTTCGTGGCGTCCCAGAACGAGGCAGTATTTGCAACGCTATCGTTGAACGCGTAGAAGGGCGCGCTCCCGCAAATGTACCAGAAGAAAAACAGTGCGATGCTGAACTTGATCAGAGGCGGCGCAAAGAAATCCCAGACGTCGTTGATAATGATCCTGAGGTCACCAAGGATTGTTTGTCGCAAGTCTGCTGCCATGTGGGACGGCGAGTCTTCCAGAGGTTCCGCTGGGAATGACCGAGCTTCCGGACGCGTGAGTATATCAATCGGTGGAGGGCACGCAAGGGCCGGAACCGCATGACAAACAGCACTGTAGCTACTCACCAACCCCATTCACGCCGTTGGCGTCTTCTATCGGTTCTGAGAACTCTAACCTAACGCGATTTGGATCAGCTTCACGTCTGATCTCACCGGGAGTGCTATACTCGAATTTGCCAGTGAACCATTCGACAATTCGAGCCAACCGGATTAGTGCGCGAGCGGACCTCATGCGCCGGCGCGCACGTTTTGCAAGAACGAAAATCAAACGGATCTCTCGCACCGCGACTCTCGGCGGTCTCTTCTTATCATTTTTCAAAATCGGGTTGGTTGGGTTTGGCGGCGGTGTCGCCGTATTAGCGCAGATCCGCACACTCACCGTGCGTACACGCCGTTGGTTAACGGATTCAGAGTTTGCGGAAGCTGTGGCTCTCGCTCAAAGTTTACCCGGGACCAGTGCGGGCAATTCGGTTACGTACATTGGATTACGCTTGCGAGGATGGCGTGGCGCTACTGTAGCCATGACTGGTTTTATTTTGCCGTCGATGCTCATCATGATCGTGCTGGCAATAATCTACAAACATGTACACACTCTTTCAGCAACAGAGCGGTTCTTTCACGGGCTGAATGGAGCTGTAGTGGCTTTGATCCTGGTAACAGCCTGGCGCATGGGGAAAAACATCTTGACCAAGCGCTGGCAGTGGTTGCTTGCCGTGCTGGCGTTTGTTGCCGTTGCGGTACTGAATGCCACCGTACTCGAAGTCGTATTTGCCGCGGGGCTGATCGGGATCTATGTCGACACTTTCGGTGAAAAGCAATGGCGGCGGTTGCGCAGTTTCCGATCCATTGCTGCGCGAAGACGTGCGGGCATTCGCGTGCGAATGGCGAAACGACGACGTAGACGAAGTCAGGAGTTCCTCCGAAATTTCATATCGCCTCCATTAGATGAGCCGGTCCACGAAACGAAGGACGCTAGACCGGAAGAGACTGTTTCAACAGAACGGGAAGAATCTACGACCTTTCGATCTCTGACCGTATTTGCTGTGGCTATGCCACTGTTTGCAAAGCTCGGGTTGCTGCTTACTCTTTCGGCAATCTTCCTGCGCATGGGCAGCGCCACATTCGGCGGCGGATTGGTAATGGTGCCGCTAATTGAATCCGAAGTAGTGGACGCGCATCACTGGTTGACCCATCAGGAGTTCGCGGATGCTACGGCTCTTGGGCAAATCACTCCTGGTCCGGTGCTGATTACAGCAACGTTCGTGGGATATCGAGTGGCAGGTACGCTTGGGGCCTTAGTTGCTACGGTGAGTATCTTCCTGCCGGCTTTTTTGATGACGATCGCGGCCGCATCTTCACTGCGCCGTTTTCGAAACAACGAACAAGTTCAATCGTTTTTGCGAGGCGTCGCGCCGGCGGTTGTAGGACTTCTTGTCGCTGCCGCATTAAGCGTCGGCCGCGCAGGAATCCACACCTGGGTTGGCTTGTCGATAATGCTGCTGGCCATTGTCACACTAATCCGATTTCGTCCGAATGCGTTCTGGGTAATATTGGGCGCGGGCGTAATTCGATTAGTTGTCGGCGTGCTGCTGGCCTAAGAAGTGCTTACGTGATTGATCGGCTTCATGAGATCGGGACACCAGACAGAAGGGTTGTCGAAACCATTGATGCTCGAGTACCTGTGTGGCAGGTATCCTCCGGCACAGACGTCGCTCCGAGCATCGCAGCACGTATGACACAGACGGCTGCCGTTCGTATCAGGTAGTCCGCACCAATCTCGTGAGGCTGACGCGGAGTTAAGCACACGAGAATGCGAGGGTGCGAACGAGCACCAGACTCTATTACAAGAGATTATACGGGTGTCAACGAAAACACCGGATCTCTTCGATATCAACCCAGCCCGTACACTCGCCTGCTCAGCCGTAAAGGTGCAAACGGATTTAAATCGCTTCTTGCTCTTGCGAGTTAAATAACGGGTGTGAAAGGATGCGGTTCATGACCACCCTGGACCGTGGCGACGCGATACTTTTTGGCGGGAGAATCACGGCAAGAGCCGGAAACGGAATCGCCGGTGCAACGATTGAGATTCTCAGCCGTAACACCCGAACGGTGCTAGGGAGCACCATTTCGATCGAGGGCGGCAGCTATCGAATTCGCGTAGTTCGAGCGTCGATTGGTTCTCGGGAACGAGCTCTTACCATTAGAGCTCTCAGTGGCGATGGACAGATTCTGGTTACGCGTTCGATGCCCCTTCCCGCCGGCGATGAGAGCGTAACTGATTTAGTAGTCTCACCTGACCGGCTCAAGAATTTTCGCCCCGCAGCAGAATTCCTTCCGCGGCATACGGACTCCATTATGAATCCGGAATCGCTCGCGAGAATGGAATCCGCGATTCGACTTATCACTCCAGAGGGTGGAGTGGAGCACGAACGACTTGCGCGCGTGAGCCGCAGAGCCCTGCCTCCGCTCGCAAGATTCGATAGCGTGCTGCAAGATTCGTGGAACGTTCTCGAAGGTGACTTGGACGCCGCACGACGTCTCAGGCGTGCTCTTACCTTTCTTGCAAACGCCGGGCGCGCTGACTCGCCTCGCATCTCCGCGCCGCCGTCTGCACGCGAGGGAGAGTTTGGTCTGCGGGACTTTGCTCACCGCGCGATGCCAACAGTGCCGTTAGCCGACATAAACGAGATCGCCTTTCGTCCTGACATCTGCCCGGCGCCGACGGCCCGGCTGCTACCGATCATGGCTGCAACGTTGCGCATCGCAACCGGCCCCGAAGACGCTGCAATGTTGCTGGACGGATTGGACATCGGTCTTCGAGGGCTGAACTCGTTTGAATTTCTGACAAAGCTTGGCGAGGCGGCTCTAGCGTCAGGAAACACCGCTCCCTTTGCCGATGAGCTTACGCGCTTGACGGTTGAGTTCGGGCAAGGTGGGGACTCTGACTTACGCGATGGTATTGACTGGCCCTTTCCCCCGCCGGGACCTCCGCCGCCGCAACCACTCGAACCGTGCGGAAGATGGACGCGAGAGTGCTTCGGCAACCTCGTCGAGGATTGGCGGCTACAAGCTGGAATTGGGAGATTGGACCTCGGCCCCGTTTACGACATAACCTCGGTCACGCCCTCAGACGCATGCCCCGGCGAGACGGTAGTCATTGCCGGAATAGGGTTCGGCAGTATTCCCGGGCAGGTGGTTTTTCCTCACCAGGATGGCGTGTCGACGATCACTGTTGACCCTGTAGTTGGAACCTGGACCAACACGAGTGTCAGCGCTGTAGTGCCGGCCGAAGCAGGTTCCGGCACGCTTCGACTGCTCATTCAGGATGGACTGGTTACGACGTGCGAGGGTCCACTGCCCGTTTTCCGGCAAGGTACGGGAGGGGCTTTCGTCGGGGGCATTCCTTTCGTTTCCTCTGTCACGATTAATGGGAAACAAACCGGCGCAGTAGTCGCTCCCGACTCACAGTTCACCGTCACCTGGAACGCATCGCCGAGCAATGCGCAGGTAAGTGTTTTCGTCTTCGAGAGTCTACCCAATAACGCGTTTCCGAAAGTCCTGCTGTGGAATGCGTTTATGCCGGCGAACGGCACGCTACCTTTGAGGACCTCTCCGCGGACCTCTCGAGGTGAGCTTCACGCCGAAATCTGGGCGCCAGTCCAGAGGTGTGGAGGACCTAGCATCGTTGAAGCCGTCGCAGCTATTGATGTGCCCGCCACCCTTAAAATTGAAGGCATCGAGGTCACTCAGGGGATACAGGTTTTCTCGCTAACAGGGCCACGAAATACTCTCTCTACCATCGAGGACAAAGATACGATTGTTCGTGTTTATGTATCCGCCGATACCGGAAGCAGCTTTCGCCCTAACCCTATTCCAGGCGTAACGGGCAGCTTGTTGATTGACGGGACTCCCCTGTATCCGATCAATGGTATTACTCCCAACAATCCCGGTGCTGGCAACCCTTTCATTACAGCCAGGGCCGCCGCCGATATCGATCGGAGGCAGACGGATCACACCCTCAACTTCCGCATCCCCGCCGTCCTTGCCAAGGGTACGAAGACGTTAGTAATAGGAGTTGGGAGTCTGGGGCCACCCGCGACGAGGCTCTCCACCACCGCGTTGATGCCGTGGACGTGGACGAAAATCCCTCCGCTCACGGTGCGGTTCGTGCTGGTGCAAGATGCAAGACCGTCGCCAGGTCCGGGACTGTTCCCTTCGGAGTCTCAAGTAAGATATACGCTGCAACGCGCGTTCGATCTGTTGCCCAGTCCAGCATCCAATATCGCGCCGGCCTGGCATGCAGCCCACATCGTCACTGGCGCGACTAACGCTGCGGTCCTTGATGACATACGGACATTGGCCTTTTTTCGCGCCCTCCCTGATCCTGCCACCGGAACGCAGGACAAGTCCGGCTGGATCGGTCTGACCCTGGCTTCGATATTTACGGGACCCGGACTTGGAGCTACTGTGGGCTTGGCCTCAACCGCGCCGATTTACATAGATCAGGACCACCAGGGACCGTTCCGGATTGTTGCCGCTCACGAAATCACGCACTGGCTCATGGGACCGTGTCATACGGACGACTCCGTTTCGCCGTGCGCAGGCAGTACCGCCTCCAATCCAGTCGGCCAAGTGATCTTCGACCCGTACTGGAACGAGGCCGTGAGCGGAACACTCTCCTATTTCCAAAGTATACCGTCGGGTCTCGCCCGCCACTGGATACGGCCCGTGGACTGGGACCGCCTCAGCGTGGCAATCATAGCGTGGGAGGGACGACCATGACGGAACCGGTAACAAATTCTCCGCATCTCTTGCGTTTTCACGGCACACTCTTCGAGAACATGGTGTTCGAGCCTCTGCCCGGGTGGGAGACTGAACGCGTCGCCGGTCCTCGACCAGAAAGTGGCGATGGAACCTATTTCGTGGAACTTCTCTCCGCGGACGCGAAGGTTCTGGTTTCAGTTTCCCCTCAGGTGATTATGCGAGCCCCTTGCTTCAGTGAGGGCGAGCCACAGTGGGCCGACATCGTCATTTACGTGCCGCTCCACCCGAAAGCTCGCGAGCTTGTTTTCCGACGGAAGGACCTGGAGCTCTATCGCGCCGAGATCACACCGCAACCTCCGCAGCTACGCCTTACCAGACCAACGAAGGTCGCGAAAGACCAAATCAAGATCAGTTGGAGTGCGACGCATAGCAAGCCACTTACTTTTCAAGTGCTGTACCTGGCTGACGATGGAAGGGCGTTCCCGCTCGCGGCGGACTTGACCGATTCGACGTTCACTGCTGATCTGCGAACGCTTCCCGGCAGCCGCGAGGGCCGCCTCGGCGTGCTGGCCACTGATGCCCTGCGATCTGCGTTTGAGAGGAGTGATCCTTTTCGAGTGGAAGAGAAGCCGCCTCGCGTTTGGATTCAACATCCAGCAGCCGGTGACACCCTGCCTCCGGATCAGCCGGTAACGTTGAGCGGGCATGCTGTCGACGTCGGAGGGCTGAGCCTTACAGATACAGGTCTGCAATGGCTAGTCGATCGCAAACTAGTGCTCGAAGGGTCTCGGCTTGGGATGGCTATGCTGGAGCCTGGTCCGCATGAGATCGTTCTCCGCTATGCCGCGGAGGGAGGCGTCGCGGTCCAGCAGAAGGTTCAGATCACGATCGCTAATAGGAGCGCGGAGCAGGAGTTGTATTTAAAGTCGCTTCGCGAAATGATCGCGCCAAGGTAAAGCGTCTCACACTCAACTTAACAGCTGCAATCTACTCCCGAAATATTTCATTCGCTTCCACCATTATCAGCGGAGTGCCTGGCGTACGCGAGCAATCCCTCGCGTATGGCCAGTATTAAACGTAACTAAACACCCGGGTAATGACACTGTTGCTGAAGATACCTGAATTGCTTTCGCGATTTGAGGCGAAGGATTGGCTACTTTTGACAGTAAGCGCGATTGCGGTATTCCTGGCAGTTCTGCTTTTCAAAGAGAAATCCGGCAAACGCAAGCTGGCTACTGACCTCGAAAATGAACAAGAGCATGCTCCTACCGAAGACGACAGCATTACTGACCTTCGCAAACGCAAACTCATCGCACAAATAAAAGCCCTTGAAACGCGCGAATCAAAAACAACTCGTCTTTGGAACTCGCTCGCTAACGTCCAAACATGGACGCTACTGTTAGCTATCGCCGCTGCATGCTGGGGGGCTTGGCAATACCTTGATCAAGCAGAAAACGAGTACAAGAAGCCGTTCTGGGAAAAGCAGCTCGAGTTTTATCTTCAGGCGACTGAAGCAACGGCCACACTGAATGCCTTTATTAAGGACGCCGATCCAAAGAGAGAGGACGCTGACCCAACGAGAAGGCAGAAATGGAATGAAGCCTCGATGAAGTTTTGGCAACTATATTACGGCCAACTTGCCGTTCTTGCAGACCCCAAGGTTCGCGACGCGATGGTTGCTTTCGGCAAGTGCCTTCGAGAACGCGAGCGCGAGCTTGGCTGTACCCCGGAGCAGCTCAAAGAGTTGTCCTTGTCATTAGCGAACGAGTGCCGAAAGTCAGTGAGCAACTCTTGGAAAGAGCCTCTGGGGGAAGTTAGTCGTTAGCCCGAATAGTTTCCGCTAAAGAATGTCAAGGAGGGGAAGTTTATGCGGGGAAGTCTACAAAGTTTATTGTTGTTTTTGAGCTTGTTCACCGGTCTAGCTATTCCCGATTCAGTAGGGCAGCGCCCGCGCGATCCGGAAGGGGTGAAGACCATAGCCCAGCCAACACTTGAGGATCCTTATCGTAACGAACGGCTCCTTGAAAACGGTGAAGCGCCAGTAGTCACTCTTACTCGGGGGAAACAGTATAAGGTTGAAGTACAAGGCCCAAAGAGCCGCGCCTGGTATGTGGTGGTTGCCAAGCCGGTCCGTTCAGGTAATGAAAATTACTGGATGAATCAGTTGATTTTTTCTACTAGTGTGCGAAAGGATAGCAAATTCTCGGCTGATAACTTTGATCAAGCGACAGTTACTGTCTGGATCGAGCCGCCTAAGTTGGAACAAGGTGACAGTTGGCCATGGCCCGTTCCGTACTCGAAAGGAAGCCATTTGGGCAGTGATGCGTACGCGTTAGAGTTTAAAGATAAGGCCGGCATTGTGAAGGTTACAGTCTCAGCCATCAATGAACCAGTCCGTCCTAAAATACGAAGCCGGGCTGGCCCTCGAGGCCGCTCACATCGGCCGCGCAGCGCAAGACACTAAGAGTGCTGCGCGACATGAAGTCGCCGGAGCGGAGACGTGAAAACGCCTCCGCTCTCGTTTGCGTTTTGCTCCAAAGCAATTACTGCAATGACACGTCGTCAACTCTGAATATCGTTGGCAACGTGCTGTCGTTCGTGCCGCGGAATTGAATCCGCACCGTCTGTCCCGCAAACGAACTGAGATTGAACGGCCCTCTCAGGACGTACACTCCCGCCGTGCCGCTGTTCTGATTACTAAACGTCGCAAGCGTTGCGAGCAACGTCCCCGACGTACTTCGTACTTCAATAAACAGACGATCGAAAACTGCTGCGCCAGCGGCTTCGTTGGTTGTAATGTTTAGCCAGAACGACAGATTCGAACAGCCGTTACTCGGAACCGTCACCGTTTGGAACAGCGTCCCGGTCGTACTGTTCACTCCGTTAAGGATCGCGTAAGCAATTCCGCTGTGTGGGAACGATCCCGTGCTGCGGGTTACCTGGCCACTGAATGTCCACGGCGTCGTACCGCTTTCGAATCCGGGGTTAACGATCGTGTTTGTACACGTACCTCCAGTGCCGGCCTGTGACACGCTGAAATTCAAACCCGCGATCGTCATAGAACCGCTTCTTGAAAGTGAAGAAGTGTTTGCGGCAACAGAGTAGTTCACTGTGCCGCTCCCAGAACCACTCGCGCCGGACGTGATCGTGATGAACGAGCTGTTGCTCGCAGCGGTCCAATTGCAACCGGCTGCCGTAGTCACCGTCACGGTTGCGGATCCACCCGCCGCCGCAAAACTCGCGCTCGTCGGATTGATCGAGAAGGAACACGTGCCTCCGCAATCTCCGGGTACATCGGTTGCCGCAACGTGAGTTGTGCCATCGTTACCGACTGCCGACACGCCCATACCGTGACGTGCAAATACGGCCCAGATCGCACAGCGATTTGCTCCGCCATTCAGGTTCTGATCGGCTTGAAGGATGCCGTCGCGCGCGTTCAGGAACGATGGACGAGTGGGTGTGAACTTCATCCCATTGAGCACGATACGATCTGTTATCGCGGCGCCAAGCTGCGTTCGCAGATCCCAAAGCGTTGCGGCCCAGACTTCGCCGTCTCTATGAACCTCGAAGCCTCCGGCGCCAACGTCTGCGTAAGAGTCGTGGACGGCTGCGGCGGGAACAGTATAAGCAGCACGCCGAATGCCGTTCGGATTATTCGTGACGTACTCGCCAACAGCACCATCGTTGTTGATTGTGATGGCCCAGTAGTCAGACCAACCTTCACCCATTGCGCCTGACTGAGTACCGCTCAAGGCGCCACTGCCGTTGCCAATCAGACGGTTTGAGATGCCGTGTCCGTATTCATGAAACACCACATCACCATCAACCGAACTATCGCGGTCAGGATCAGGCGAAGTGAACAGAAACTGTTGCATGCGCGGACGCGAACCGTCTGGCGGTGTCGCGAAGTTGGCGTTGTTTGTTCCCGAGCCATCCTGGGCTTCCGCGCGAACTGAGTCATTTCCCGACCCGCCACGGCCGAAGTTGTTGACCTGGAAGTTGCGCGCTGTCTCGGTGAAGCCGAGGTTGTACGAGAAGTCGTGCATGATGTTGTTGTAGTAAAAGAGATTGGTTACAACTGCTGCCTGCTGCGTGCGCGGATCGACGGTAGTGGAGAACGGAAACGTGAAGTCCTGCGTGGCGGACGAAGCATGACCGGTTGACAGACCCGAGCCGTTGATATTATCCGGCGCATTGTCGGCGTTGGTATCGAGATAGGCCTCGGCGTTGTTGCCCGTGGTTACGGTCGACGTGCCCATCCAGCCCGCCGCCGTGTTGATGGCGGTGTCTCCGACAAATGAGACGAGTTGGCGTGCGCCTTTATCGGGCGCTTCGACGTAGACCGTGCCTTGCGCCTCAGAGAGATAAAGGTTGTGACGAAGCAGAAGCTCGCCTGTGTAAGCGTCGAGTAGAATTTCATACCACTCTTCCGGGCCGACCTCCGCAAAGACGTGCCAGGCCAAGCGACTCTCACCGCCGACTCTCACGACATTCTGTTCTGACAGTACTTCCTCTAGATTCAGATCCAGCGGATTGGCAAAGCGAGACATTTCCGTAGTTGACTGTCGAGAGTAATTTTCGACAAAAGACGGGAAGACGGTTCTGCCCGCATGTTCAAACGCTTTCGCGATCGCTTGTGCTTCGGGCATCGCTCCGTTGCGTTGGCGTGGTGGTCCATCGACCAGAAATCCTTCGCGTACATTGAGCACTTCGCCGTTCTGATTAACGACGACTTGAACCTGTCCTTCAAATACCTTTAGACCACCGACAGTCTGTGTGTAGTTGAGGAAAGTAGTTCCGTGATCGTTGTCCTCGTTTTCTAGTTTTAAATCTTCGACACTAGAAAGCGCGAAGAGTGAGCCATGTCGTGCAAGAAAGTTGCGGGCGACGTTGTCGGCGGTGTCTGATCGTGGTTCTGAAAGAGTGCCGCCATCGATGAAGAAGTTCTTCATTGCGCCGGCTTCGTTAACTACTGCGCGAAGGTTTTTGGCGTGCTCAGCTGTTAGAGACGAACGGAATTGCTCAACCGCGGAAGATCGAGAGCGAGTGCGAGCGTTCTGCATCGCAGCTTGCTTGCCGGAGGTTGAGCTAAGGTCCATGTCATTAAACTCGCCACGGTCAGCCAGGCGAATGTCGAAGTTTGGCAGGGCATGGCTGGCAAATCCTGTTGCCGTTCGCTGTTGAGCAGCATCTGACTTCCATAACGGTAAGACCACGGCAGCCGCAGCAGCCACAGCGAGAACTGTGAAGATCAAAATCTTACGAAT
>DASSEB010000296.1:0-9892 GCA_035696765.1 Pyrinomonadaceae bacterium
GAGATCCGAGCGGCTGCAGTGACTGTACAACTTCGAATGGCACCTTGCCTTGATTCGCTCCGAGGAACACTATCACCTTGAAATGGTCCTGGGTCAGTTGTGCAAACGAGTTGGTTTGAACGCTTTCGAAGTCGATGAGGATGTAGTTTGTTCTCACGGTTTACCTTGGTGGCGGCTATCTACTATTTTTCAGTAACTCTCCTCTGACACGGCCAGTTACAATATACGCTTAACGGTAAGTGAAAAGGCCAGAAAAATTGGGCTATCCTGTTATCCTCATGATGTACGTGATTAGCATGATTCACATGATGTTCGGATAATGAGGAGAAACATTGTGCGTGTTACTGCCAGGGAATTCGAGCGAATCCCGCTCCGAGTGCATTCGTTGCTATCGGATGTTCCCTTGCACGATGTTTGGGCGATTGATCTTCTAGGAGGTGGTCCTGGCCGCACCATTGTCGACCTCAGGGCCGCTCTGGCGGGAGGAAAACTCATGGCCGCAAATCCCGTCGTCAAACTGCTCTTCGATGTGCGTACGCAGCTGGGCCGAATCTTCGGCTGGGATCGCGAGCCCCTTCGATCTTCGGAACAGAGTTACCTTCAAAAGCTTTCGCCTGCGGATCACAAAGATTCGTTAATCCCGCCGGGCACGCGCGAAGGGGCGTTCCGAGTTCTCTTCGTATCGCAGCAGGAGGCGATTTCGGAGATCCAGAACTCCACCGTTCACGGGTTCTCGGTCTTCGCCCTCCTCGAGCGTTCTTCAGGTTATCGTCTGTACTGGGCCATCTATGTTCGGCCAGTAGGTCGCATTACCTCGTGGTACATGCGCCTGATCGATCCGTTCCGGCGAGTAATCATCTATCCCGCCGTGCTGCGTTACATCAAAACAGCCTGGTCGCGCAGGTTTCAAGTCTTCGAGCCCGCTCGATAAGCGTAGCCTGTTCCCATGAAGCTGCGCGACCGCGCCTTCGTCAACTTTTTGCACTTGCCGCCCAGGCTCGTGCATCTGCCGATTTCATCCACTCGCCCGCCACCTGCCTGGTAGTAACGTTTAGACGGTTCCAGACGTTGGTCATAGCAATCGAGAGAATCAATCCCGCAAGCACCTGCTCATCGAAGTGACGCGCGGCCTCGTCCCAGATCTGATCGGGCACTGGATCCGCACGATCGCTGAGCCGGGTGACGGCTTCGGTAAGCGCTAACGCAGCTCGCTCCGCGTCCGTAAAATAGGGTGCATCCCGCCATGCGCTCACTGCGAATAAGCGCTCGTCTTGCTCGCCTGCGTGCTTGAGCATACGCCAGCCCATATCGACACACACGCTGCATCCATTAATCTGGCTGGCTCGCAAATGAGCCAGGCCAAGTGTCGTCGCAGGCACACCGGCCTTTTCAATGACAGAGTTGAGGGCCAGCAGGGCCTGCATTGCTCCAGGGATGATCATTGCAGCATTGTTCATTCGTGGTTCCATAATGGTTCTCCTATTCTTGTCGAGTTGACGTTGTCACAACTCGGGGGTTTTATTCGTCACTACTATGACGAACCGCGAGCAGGAAATGTGACCATGGACGAAACGGAACACGTAGCAAAGTTATTCGAGGCCCACAGAGATCATTTGCAGGCAGTGGCGTACCGCATGCTCGGCTCCGCCACCGAGGCGGACGATGCGGTCCAGGAAGCCTGGCTGCGACTCAGCCGCTCCGACGCTGAAGGTATAAGGAATCTGCAAGGATGGTTAACGACAGTCGTCGCGCGTGTGTGTCTGGATATATTACGAGCACGCAAATCGCGGCGCGAAGAGGCACTGGAAGCACAGGTGGTCGAGCCCGCCTCGGATAGTAATGACAAAACCGATCCGGAACACGAAGCACTGATGGCGGACTCGGTTGGTCTCGCGCTGCTCGTAGTGCTTGATACGCTCGCGCCCGCTGAACGAGTAGCATTCGTCCTGCACGATGTTTTTGATTTGCCTTTCGATGAGATTGCGCCGATCGTAGGTCGCACGCCGGCTGCTGCCAGACAGCTTGCCAGTCGTGCTCGCAGACGAGTGCGCCGGGAAGATACAACTCGCGACTCCGATCTCAAGAGCCAGAGGGTAGTTGTCGATGCTTTCCTCTCAGCGTTACGCGCCGGCGACTTTGAGGGACTGCTCGCTGTGCTCGATCCCGATGTGCTGGTCCGACTCGGCCCGGGAGTCGGCGCTCCCGGCGCGCCTCAGGAGATCCGCGGCGCCGAGAACTGGGCGCGAGGAGCAGTTGCGTTTTCGCGATTGGCTCAGTTGGTGCAACCAGCTCTGGTCGATGGCGCAGTGGGCCTGGTGTTTGCGCCGCGGGGTCGATTGGCGCGAGTCCTTAGCTTCACGATCGTGAATGGAAAGATTGTTGAAGTGGAAATAATTGCTGACCGTCAGCGGCTCGAGCAGTTCGACCTGGCGGTTCTCACTGATTAGAGAATTGTTATGACGCAAACAACAGACGTTTTGATCATCGGTGCGGGTCCGACGGGACTTGCGCTCGCTTGTCAGTTGGTCAGGTACGGCATCAACTTCCTCATAATTGAGAAGAAAGAAGGCGTCACGCCGTATTCAAAAGCGATCGGTGTTCATGCCCGTACGCTCGAGATCTACGAGCAAATTGATCTGGCGGAAAGAGCAGTCGAACAAGGCGCGGTCGCGGGCAAGGGCCGCCTGATCGTCGATGGAGAAGTGCGCGGCGAACTGGATTTCGCAAACATCGGCGAGGGCTTGAGTCCTTATCCGTTTGTATTGATGCTCGAGCAAAGTAAAAACGAGCAACTTCTCTACGAGTATCTGCTGAGTCATGGCAAGGAAGTTCAATGGGAAACTGAGCTGGAGGATTTCACGGCAACTGATTCGATCGTTACCGCTCGGATAAAAACCAGCGATGGTAAAACCCAAACTGTCGAAGCCAAATACCTCGCCGGTTGCGATGGGCCAAAAAGTCTGGTTCGACATACGCTCGGGCTGGAGTTTGGCGGGAGCACTTTTGAGCGGATGTTTTATGTCGCGGACGCCCAGGTTGATTGGCGTTTCTCGCACGACGCGCTGCACATTTGTCTGGGGAAAGAGTCGTTCGCAGTTTTCTTTCCGCTGAAAGGCGAAAAGCGTTACCGCATTGTTGGAGTGTTCCCGGAGGAGTTCGCGAAAGACGAGGGTGAGGTCCTGTACGAAGAGATTGAAGCGCGCATCAGGGAGCAAGCAAAACTCGAGCTCGATATTCACGATGTCGAGTGGTTCTCAACCTATAAGGTACACACCCGTCACGCCTCTAAATTTTCCGCCGGCCGATGTTTTCTTGCTGGAGACGCAGCTCATATTCACTCGCCGGCCGGTGCTCAGGGGATGAACACGGGGATTCAGGATGGTTACAACCTCGCCTGGAAAATAGCTTTAGTTCTGGGTGGGACGGCCGGTCCGAACTTACTGGACACCTACAACGAAGAACGATTGGAAAACGCCAAAAACCTGCTGCGAACAACGGACCGCATGTTTCAACTTGCAGCAGGCGACGCATGGTGGCTCGCTTTTATCCGCACAAACGTCTTCCCGAGTGTGGCCAACTATGTTCTAAGTTTCGACGCAGTGAGGAATTTCGTGTTCCCACTACTCTCGCAGATCGGGATCAACTATCGGCACAGTTCGCTCAGCCGTCACGCCGGGGACGAAGATTTCACAGTCAAAGCAGGAGATCGCATGCCGTACTTTGTGGCGGATGGCAACAGCGTGTATGACCGTTTGCGCGAACCCAGGTTTCATTTGCTTGCTTTCTCGAATGAGCAAGGCGAAGTTGAGTCACTGAAAGCTCAGGTTGAAAAGCGACTATTTGACTTCCATGAATTTCAACTGACGAGTGAAGTCAAAGAAACATTCGGTGCCGATCGACCTTTCCACATTTTGCTGAGACCGGACAATTACATCGCATTCATCTCGGCCCAAGCTACTGCAATCGACATAGAAAATTATCTAGCCACACAAGGCACATGAGTAAATGGGTGTTGACCCCTCCTAATTTCATTTTGTGCCTCTTTGTGTCCTCAGTTCATTAGATTTCTGTCCGAAACAATTCCAGTTAAAAGATCATACTGATTAAAGGAGAGGAATTTCTCTGTCATCATGACAACCAAACAACCGCAGGAAACCGATTTCACGCGAGACGTCCTCGGCCGCTACATCTGCAACGGAATGGACGAAGCTCTTGCCAGCACAAATCCTAACGGCCAGCGCCCGAATGGTAGTCCGCAAAACGATGCTCGACCTTTCGACATCATCGTGATTGGCGGTGGAAGCTTTGGTCCGATTTTCGCGCAACATCTTTTTTTCGCCGATAAAACACACAGCCACCGGATTCTAGTCTTGGACGCCGGGCCACTCGTCCTCACTGAACACACACAAAACTTGCCCGTGCTCGGACTCAATCCGCCCGGACCGACTGAAGTTGATCCCGGTGTTGCTCGTGCCGAGATGTGGGGTCTTCCGTGGCGCTCCAAAGTCCGCGGAGGTTTTCCGGGCCTCGCCTACTGCATCGGCGGCCGATCTGTATTTTTCGGCGGCTGGTCACCACGACTACTCGACACCGCTAACGACACTGAAATGCCACAGCCTACGTGGCCTAAAAGCGTTGTCGACGATCTGAATGATCGTTATTTCGATGACGCGGCTGCGCAAATCGGCACCGACGAAAGCAACGACTTTATCGATGGCGCCATGCATCGAGCGCTGCGCCAGCAACTCTTTGACGGTATCACCGGCGGTCAGGTTTCTGATGCGATTCAGCCGGCTGACTTACCTCTTCATCTTAAACTGCGACCTGAAACGACCGCTGCCGAGAAAGAGCAAATGCCATTGGAAGCTCCGCTCGCCGTGCAAAGCCAGACGGTGTCAGGTTTGTTTCCGATCAATAAGTTCAGTGCAGTGCCGTTGACGATAAAGGCGGCGCGGACTGCGTCATTCGATTCGCAGATCGGTATGCCATTTCCGGACGACGTCAAGAAGCGATTGATGCTCGTCCCTCACTGTCGAGTGATTCGCCTGGTTACAGACGTTCAGGGTGGAACAGGCCGTGTCACCGAAGTGCAAACTACTTTGGGCAACATTCCGGTTGGCGACAACACGAAAGTCGTAATCGCACTGGGCACAATCGAGAGCACTCGTCTCGCCCTGCTCTCATTTCAGGGCATTACGAACTACAACCAGATTGGCCAGAATTTGATGGCCCACTTGCGGTCCAATCTGACGATTCGAATCCCGCGCACTTCGATCGCTTCTTTGGATCCCGCGGTCAAAGATCTGCAAGCGTCGGCCCTCTTCGTGAAGGGTAAGCACATACGGAATGGTGCGCCCTCGTACTTTCATTTGCAAATCACGGCGGCTGGTTTGGATCGCCCGAGTACTGATTCAGAGGCCGAACTGTTCAAGAAGATTCCCGACGTCGACAACTTCAACATCCTGCGAAAGGCAAATGACGACACAATCGTGATCACAATTCGCGGCATCGGCGAAACGCAGGCGCGCAATCCGGGAAACAACATTTCCCTTGCCGTTAATGAACCGCTCGATGAAGTGCAGACGACTCGCGCACTCGTCGCGTATGCGCTGAACGATACTGACTTCGAATTGTGGAACGCGATGGACAAGGCTTCAGATGACGTGGCGAAAGTGTTCGCCGGCGGCGCGCCGTTCGAAGTACTTGCCTCCGACGATCGGACGTGGGTTCCTGTTGCAGCGAATGGCGACCCGCAGGCTGCGATACCTTACAAGCCTAAAGCAGACGGCGGACGAAGAGACGGAATGGGCACGACGCACCACGAAGCAGGACCACTCTGCATGGGAAGCGATCCAAACACCTCAGTCACCGATGCCAATGGTCGCTTTCATTTCGTAACCAACGCGTATGCTGCTGGTCCATGTCTTTTCCCCACAGTCGGTTCACCTAACCCGATGTTGACGGGTGTGGCGTTGGCCCGACGTTTAGCTGACAGTCTCGTCGTTCCTCCATTCACTCCGGATCCCGGATTTACGATGCTGTTCGATGGCAGTGATACGAGCAAATGGCGAATGTCGAAGATTACCAATCAACCGGGCCGCGACAATCCCGGAACCTTTCTCCTCGTCGATCGCTCTCTCGAATCTTTACCAGGGACTGACCTCGGCATGTTTTGGAATATCGATCCGACGCCTGCGGATTTCATTCTGAAGTTGGAGTTCCTGCGTTGGCGACACGACGATAACTCCGGCGTCTTCCTGCGTTTTCCCGATCCAAACAGTAAGGGTTACAACAACACATCCTACGTGGCGATCGACTTCGGCTTCGAAGTGCAGATTGACGAAGTCGGCCAGGGCAATCCCCCGGGGTTACCCATTCACAAGACGGGGGCGATATACGGTTTTGCCGCGCCGCAGAATCCAAACGTCAGACCTCCGGGCCAATGGAATGAGTATGAGATTCACGCGCAAGGGCAGACCTACACAGTGTTTCTCAATGGCGCAAAAATCACGGAATACGTAAACCCGGATCCGGTGCGTGGAAGTACAGCGCAGCCGTGCTTCATTGGGTTGCAGACGCATACCGGCCGCGTGGCGTTCCGGAAGATTCAGATCAAGGCGATCTGATGATTCTGGTCTCGTGGTCATACCGATCTATCGATGAGTATCAGGCTGTTTGCGGCGTTTGAAATAATAGGCCGGATCGGTTGGTGGACCCGCGACCGCGACAAGTTCCCAGCCGTTTGCACCGAGCTTGTCGAGGTGCTGTTCTAAAACAAATGCCTCACGTCCGAAGGGAACATTTGGTTCTTTTCGCATGCGCGGTGTACTCGTCGCCGTCAGGTTTGTCGTACTTGGACCCGCGACTGCCAGATACTCCCACTGGTCAACTGCAATCCTGTCGCTTACGTTTGCTTCTTCTTGTCCAACAGTCTTCACCACCGCAATAGCGATGAGGGCGAGACAAAAAGCAGTTGCGACAATTGCTACTCGCTTACGAATTCTCATGCCAACCTCCAGTTTTCTGTGATGACGGAGTATACGACGTACACGGCCGTGGAGTTGTGAAGAAGTCGCGTCAAGTGTCGACACGTGACAGCCTTCGCCTCACGTGGTATGCATAACGGCATGTCTCCGCTCTGGAATGTAGACGATCAGGCAGCACGGCTCGCGGAGCTCACCAGTCAGGATCGCGAACTGAAGGAAGCGCCCTTGCGCCGCGATGTGCGTTCGCTTGGGCGTCTGCTTGGGGAAGTACTCAAGGAGCAAGTTGGCGACAACTTGTTTTCAGCGGTCGAAGAGTTGCGCCTGTTGTTGATTGAGCATCGGGAGTTGCATGACCAACCAGGCCGCGACGTTGCACCATTGATCGAACGCGCCGAGAGAATTGTCAGTCGTTTGAATGTTGGTGACGCGCACCAGATGGCGAAAGCGTTCGCCATCTATTTCGAACTGACAAATCTCGCTGAAACCAATCATCGCAAACGTCGTCGCCGCGCCGCGCAGACCTCGCCGGAGTTGCTGGCGCAACCAGGATCGTTTCTGGGAACGCTGCGCCGGCTGCGTGCTGCCGGCGTCACTCAACAGCAGGTGCTTGAATGGCTCGCGAAGATTGAAGTCATACTTGTATTTACTGCTCATCCCACCGAAGTTGCACGACGCACCGTGCTGTTCAAGCGACAACGCATTGCTGCCGAACTCGAACAATTAGATCGCCTGCCGCTGACGCAAAGAGAATCCGAAAAACATGAACAGGCGATCATGGCGGAGATAACGGCACTGTGGGAAACGGATGAAGTACGGCGCCGTCGTCCAACAGTCAGCGATGAAATCAAAATGGGCCTCGACTACTATCCGAGTGTTTTGTTCGAGACCTTGCCGGCGTTGTATGAAGAGTTGGCCGACGACTTCCATGAAGCCTACGGTAAAGAGTTACCGGCGAACGCGTTGCCTCGAATGCTGCGGTTTGGTTCGTGGATCGGCGGCGATCGAGACGGCAATCCTTTGGTCACACCCGAGTGCACGCGCGACGCGTTGCAGATAGCTCGCGACACGATTCTCAGCTACTACGTCGAGCGAGTAAATGATTTGATCTGGCAGCTCAGTCCTTCGACGTATCAGGTGCCAGTCTCGGAGCAACTCCAGGCAGCACTCGATTCTTATGCGGCGACTGTTTCAGCGCCCGACCTCAATCCGGAAAGACATCCGCCATCGGAAGTCTACCGGCGTTTTCTGGATTATGTGTTGGCCCGCGTGGTCCAGGCGCGAGACGAGCGCAACAACACGAATGCGTACAAGAACGCCGCTGAGTTTCGCGACGACCTGTTGGTCGCGCGTCAAAGTCTCTCTGCAAACGGCGGGGAACGCATCGCGAGGTTTTTGTTCGATCCCCTCCTGCGGCAGGTCGATACTTTCGGCTTCCACTTACACACGCTCGATGTTCGAGAGCATGCGAGCGTTCACAAGCGCGCGTTGCTTGAGTTTTCGAATGTAGCCGCAGCGAACGAGGGCGCTCTTCCACCTGAGCCGTCGAAAGAAACTGCAAACCTCCTTGATTCGCTGAAGATGGTCCGTGACTTGAAGCGCGACTATCCCGCCGAAGCAATTTGTAGTTACGTGATTAGCGGAGCACAGTCGACCTCCGACGTCACGGCGCTGGTGTCGCTGGCCGAGTTGAGCGGTGTACAGGTGGCCTCGATAAACGAATCTGATCCGGGCGTGATGCCTGTGCCGCTCTTTGAGTCGATCGAGGATTTGCGTAACTGTCCGGCGGTCTGCCGGAAGTTGTGGACCAGCTCCGACTACGCTCGTTTGCTCGACTCGTGGGACCGGCGTCAGGAGGTGATGCTTGGGTACTCCGATTCAAACAAGGATGGCGGGATGCTCACCAGCACGTGGGAGATCTTCAAGGCGCATCGCGCGCTGCATCAGGTCGCTGCCGAATGCAACGTAAAGCTCACGTTGTTTCATGGACGAGGTGGAACGGTCGGGCGCGGTGGTGGTCCAACCCATCACGCGATAATTGCGCAACCGCAGGGTGCGTTCACGGGTCACATTAAGATCACGGAACAAGGCGAGGTGATGAATTGGAAGTACTCGGATCGAATACTCGCGGAAAGAAACCTCGAGCTGATGATTGCAGCATCGCTCGAAGTGCTGTCTCGTCCCGGCAATGTGGAAGACTTAGATCAGGAGAGCGAAGCGGCCCTCGAGAAAATGTCGCAGGAAGCGTTTGAGTTCTACCGCGAAAAGATCGCCGAGGACGAAGAAGTATTGACCTACTTCGAAGAGGCAACTCCGGTAAAGGAAATGGAACATGTGCGTATCGGTTCGCGGCCCACGCGACGAGGTGCGCAACGCGGTCTGGGAAATCTGCGCGCGATTCCATGGGTGTTTGGTTGGATGCAGAGTCGGCAGGTTGTGCCGGCATGGTTTGGAGTTGGCTTTGCTTTGGAACGCTTTGGCGAAACCAATATGCAGTTGCTTGAGAAACTGGTGAAGCAGTTTCCACTCTTCACCGAATTAATCGCGAACGTTGAGCTGGGATTGGCGAAAGCTGACCTCTCGATTGCGCGTTTGTATGCAGGGATGGTGTCTGATGCAGCCCTGAGGGAGCGAGTGTTCGGCATGCTCTTCGAGGAGTTTGAGCGTACCAAAGCCGTCGTGTTGCGTTTGACTGGACAGATGACGTTACTCGAGAAGAACCCGGTGTTGGCGCGATCGATTCGACTGCGCAATCCGTACGTCGATCCATTGAGTTTGATTCAGGTTGAGTTGCTGCGCCGAAAGCGTCGCGGTGAGGACAACGACGATCTGAACTACGCCCTTGCGGCAACTATCAACGGGATCGCGGCCGGGCTAAGAAATACCGGGTGAGCGCGGTCCGTGCCTTA
>DASSEB010000297.1:0-5683 GCA_035696765.1 Pyrinomonadaceae bacterium
CAACTACTCGGTGGCGCAACGCACGCACGAGATCGGAATTCGCCTCGCGCTGGGCGCGCAGCGTCGAGATGTTTTCAAGCTGGTGGTGGGCCAGGGATTGACGCTGGCTGTCGTGGGCGTCGTATTGGGAGCTGCGGGCGCGCTGGCGGTGACGCGCTTGATAACAGGGTTGCTTTACGGCGTCAGTCCGACAGATGGGCCAACGTTCGTGATCGTTGCTTTGATGGTTACTGTCGTCGCGTTTCTCGCCTGCTACCTGCCGGCGCGGCGCGCGACACGAGTCGATCCGTTAGTCGCACTCAGATACGAGTGAGGCCACAAAAAGGCACATAAGGCACAAAAGATGGATTCGATATTTAAAGATATTCGGTACGGGCTGCGCAGCTTGTTGAAGAGACCGGCGTTCAGTGCGATCGCGGTCATAACTTTGGCGCTGGGAATCGGAGCCAACTCCGCGATCTTCAGCGTCGTCAATGCGGTGCTGCTGCGGCCGTTGCCCTACGACGATCCATCTCGACTGATCAGTTTCAGATCGAACCAGTCCGCGCCTGATCTTGCCGATGTCGAGTCGCAGACGAAGACGTTCAGCAGCCTGGGCGGCATGGTCATGCAGCCGTTGGCTTACACGGCCGGTAGCGAACCCGTTCAACTTCAGATCGGACAAGTCACCGGCGGGTTCTTTGAAACTCTTGGCGTGAAACCTGAGCGCGGGCGTTTCATCACGAACGAGGACGATCGAAATGGCGCCCCGTTTGTGGTCGTGTTGAGCCACAACTTGTGGGTGAAGCAGTTCAACAGCGACGAGCAGATTCTTGGTAAAGCGATTCCTCTCAGCGCCAACATGTACACCGTCATCGGTGTCATGCCCGCCGGCTTCGTCACGCCTCGTGAGAACACAGAAGCATGGACGCCGGTGCATGTCTCCAATCCCGTTGCAGCAAACTTTCGCGGCGTTCATTTTCTGCGAACGTATGGAAGGCTAGCGGCGGGGGTCACGATCGAGCAGGCGCGCGCCGAAATGCAGGTCATCGATCGCAACCTCGCCGCGCAGTATCCGGCTGACAATAAGAACCGCAGCACAGTGCTGTTTCCACTGCACGAGCGCGTCGTCGGCGACACGCGGCAGTCGTTGCTCATACTGTTTGCGGCAGTGAGTTTCGTGCTGCTGATTGCCTGCGCCAACTTCGCGAACCTGCTGTTGGCACGCGCCGCTGAGCGGCAACGCGAGTTTGTAATTCGCGGCGCACTCGGCGCGGATCGCTGGCGTTTGATTCGCCAGTTGCTGACGGAGAGTTTGTTGTTATCACTCGCCGGCGGTGCTGTCGGTGTCGTGCTTGCGTTTTGGGGCACGAGTCTTTTGGTTGCGTTCAAGCCGGAGAACCTGCCGCGTGTAGCGGAGCTCGGCGTTGATGCGCGAGTGCTTGGCTTCACGCTCGGCATTTCGATCCTGACGGGACTGATCTTCGGTCTCGCGCCCGCGTGGGCCGCGGCGCGCGGAGGAGTTGGCGAAGCACTGAAAGAAGGCGGCCGGAGCGCGACGGCGGGAAGCGCGCGCCAACGGCTTCGAAGCACGTTTGTAGTCGCCGAACTCGCAGTGGCCCTCGTTCTTCTGGTCGGCGCCGGTCTGCTCATCAAGACGTTCTGGAAACTTCGTTCGGTCGAGCCGGGATTCAATCCCGATCGCATGATCACCATGCGCGTTGAGTTGCCTGAAACGCGTTACAAAGACGTTCCAACGCAAACGCGCTTTCGCAAACAAGTCCTCGCCGGCATGAACTCACTGCCGGGCGTGCAGGCCGCGATGATCAGTGAGCTGCCGTTGAGCGGCGACTCGCTCAATCACGACTTCCTCGTAGAAAACCGCCCGCCGATCGCGCCCGGCGATGAACCGAGCGTGGAAACTCGCAGCGTGCTCGGCGACTACTTCAAAGTCATGCAGATTCCTTTGCAGCGCGGGCGAGATTTTGGCGCGCAGGACTTCGACGACAAAGCGCCGCTCGTCGGCGTCGCGAACGAAACGCTCGTGCGCGAGTATTTTCAAAATGAAGATCCACTTGGCAAGCGAGTGCGTTTGGCGCGCAATCCTCAGGTTGAGTGGATCACGATTGTCGGAGTTGTCGGAGACGTGAAGCACTTCGGTTTGGATTTACCGGAGCAGCCTGCTCTTTACACGCCCTACACGCAAATCAGTCCGTGGAAGAGATGGATGTCGATCGCCGCGCGCACGCAAGGCGACGCTGCCGGCACTGCCCAGGCACTCAAACAGGAGATCTGGAAAGTCGATTCGCAGTTGCCGGTGACGAAGGTAGAAACCATGAGCGAAGTCGCGGCGAATTCGTTTGCGGCGCGCCGGTTCAACATGTCGCTGTTGTCTCTCTTCGCCGGCCTGGCTTTGGCGTTGGCGGCGATCGGAATTTACGGCGTGATGTCGAACGCGGTAACGCAACGAACTCAGGAGATTGGTATTCGTCTCGCGTTGGGCGCGAGCACGATGGATGTGCTCAAGCTGATCATTCGAAATGGAATGACGTTGGTAGTCATCGCGGTGGCGGTGGGACTCGCGGGAGCTTTCGCGTTGACGCGTTTGATGACGAGTTTGTTGTTTGGAGTGACGCCGACCGATTCGCTGACGATCGTCGCCGTGTCGGCGATTCTGATCGGAGTGGCGTTGTTGGCGTGCTTTATTCCCGCGCGCAGGGCGACGAAGGTCGATCCCCTCGTCGCGCTTAGATACGAGTAAAGAAGATGCTGAAAGACTTTCGTCACAGTATTAGAAGCCTGCTGCGGCATCCCGGATTTACTGCCGTGGCGATCATCACGCTCACGCTCGCGATCGGCGTCAACACAACGATCTTCAGCGTCGTCAACGCAGTGTTGCTGAAGGCGCTGCCGTTTCGCGATCCGCAGCAACTCGTCTCCGTTCACAACACACCCGCGGAAGGTGAGTTGCCCGGCATCGCTGCTTACCAGTATCTCGCCTGGAAAGAGAAGAGCACGTCGTTTGACGATCTCGCCGCCTTCAGCCAGGACAACTTCAATCTCACCGGCAACGGCGAACCGGAACGCATCCCGTGCGCGCAAGTTACCGCCAGTCTCTTCACGACACTCGGCGTGCAGACGGTTCGCGGCCGCTACTTCCTGCCCGAAGAAGACAAGCCGGGCGCGAACGGTGTCGCAATTGTCAGCGAGGGTTTCTGGCAACGCCGGTATGGACGCGACGAAGCGATTCTGCAAAGCACTCTGACGCTCAACAACAAACCTTACACGATCGTCGGCGTGATGCCTGCCGGTTTTCGTTTCCCCGGACAGTTTGACGTCTGGCTTCCGTTGGCTCTCGATCCGATCAGAGAAACTCAGGGCGACATCTTTTCTCTGGTTGAAGTCGCCGGCCGTCTCAAGCCGACGGCAAACGCGCAAGCCGCGCAAACGGAGCTGAGCCTGATCGCGCGGCAAGCATCAGAGCAGGGACACGAGGGCAAAGAGCCACGGCCGCTCGCGAGGGTTGAAGTTGCACCGCTGCACCAGCAACTTGTTTCCGGCGTTCGCTTGACTGTGTTGGTGTTGTGGGGCGCGGTCGGGCTCGTGATGCTCGTCGCGTGCGTCAACGTCGCGAGCTTGATGATTTCGCGTACGCTTGCACGACAGCGCGAGATGGCTGTGCGCGCCGCAGTCGGTGCACGCCGCTGGCAACTGATTCGCCAACTACTCACGGAGAGCGTTGTCATTGGTATCGCGGGCGGCTTGTTGGGCCTGCTCATCGCCGTGTGGGGCACGCGGGCGATCGCGGGGCTAGTACCGGAGGGTTTCACCACCTCAGTTTACGACTTGAATAACATTCGCATCGACTGGCGCGTGTTTGCATTCACTTTAGCGCTATCAGTTCTCACCGGGATCGTGTTCGGACTAGCCCCCGCGCTGACTGCTTCCAGGCCGGATCTAATCAAGGCGCTGCGAACCAGCCGGTCCTATGGACTGATGAGTTTCGGGCTGCGCAGCTTTCGTGGCTGGCTGGTCGTTGCCGAACTCGCGCTCGCCGTGATCCTGCTGGTAGGTGCGGGGCTGCTCGTCAGAAGCTTCAGCAGACTCGTCGCGATCGATCTCGGATTCAATCGCGACAATGTCTTGACTGCTCGCATCAATCTGCCTCGTTCGAGCTACGCCAAGAGTCCCCAGACCATCGCCTTTCAACAAGAGTTGTTGCAGCGCGTGAAGTCGTTACCTGGAGTTGAATCTGCGGGAACTATCACCCACACACCGCTGAGCGGTTTTAGCATGATCGTCTTCACCGGCATCGAAGGACATCCGCCGATCGATCCCAAAAAAGATCCGCCGATCGGAGTCGGCTCAGTCTCGCCCGACTATTTCCGCACGATGAGGATACCGTTGCTGAGCGGGCGTCTGTATGACGAGCGCGATGGACCAGCCACGCCCAAAGTCGTAATTGCAAATGAGGCGTTCGCCCGCCGGTTTTTCCCGAATGGTGACGCGTTAGGCAAACGAGTCGGGTTTGCATGTACCGAAGCTGAGGGCCTTTGCCGGACGATCGTCGGCGTCGTGGGAAACATCCGGCAGGAGAGTCTGACAGATCAGGCGGGCCCCGAGCTTTACCTGCCGGTCCCGCAGATGCCGCTGAACGGCATGACTCTCCTCGTTCGCACCACAGTTCCTCCTTTGACGATTGCGACTGCGGTGCGCAATGAAGTACTGGCGATCGATAGAAACCAACCAATCTTCGACGTCAAGACACTGGACCAGCGCGTGAACGATGCGGTTGCTGCTTCGCGATCGTTGATGCTGCTGTTTACGGCGTTTGCTCTGCTGGCGCTGGTGCTGGGCGCGGTCGGCATTTACGGAATCGTTTCCTACTCGGTGACGCAACGAACACAGGAAATCGGAATCCGCATGGCGCTCGGCGCGCGCGCAGCCAACGTGCTGAGTTTGATCATGAAGAACGGTTTGATTCTGGTGCTCACTGGCGTCGTGATTGGCATCGCGGGCGCGATCGCCTTAACGCGATTTTTGCAGACACTGCTTTTCGGGGTGACGCCGACTGATAGCGTGACGTTTGTAGTCGTCTCGGTGGTCTTCTTCGTCATCGCGATGATCGCGTCAGTGATTCCGGCGTTGCGGGCGACGAGAGTCGATCCCCTCGTCGCGTTGAGATACGAGTAGAGCGACAAAAGGCACACAAGGCACAAAAAGATGAATTCCATAATCAAAGACATTCGCTTCGCACTTCGTGGCTTGTTGAAGCATCCCGGTTTTACGGCGATCGCAGTCGTCACGTTGGCGCTTGGTATCGGCGGCAGCACTTCGATCTTCACTGTCGTCGATGCTGCGTTGCTGCGCGGGCTGCCCTACAAGCAATCGGATCGCCTGTTTCACCTCTGGGAGAAAACGCCGCAGGAAAAGTTTTCCAAACGCGAGTTCTCCTATCCTGACTACCAGGACTATCAACAGAACAACGTCTTCGAGGGCCTCGCCGCCTACACCGGCGGCCGCGTGCTTTTGAGCGGGATGGGCGATCCCGAAAGCGTGCCTGGACCACGCGTGAGCGCAAATTTCTTCCAGGTGCTCGGCGTCGATCCAATCATCGGCAGAACATTTCAGACGGGTGAAGACGTTCCGGGCGCAACGAAAACCGCTGTGCTGACGTACGGATTCTGGCAGCGGAAATTCGGCG
>DASSEB010000298.1:0-5696 GCA_035696765.1 Pyrinomonadaceae bacterium
CCGGGCATCTCTTCGGGTTTCATGATGCTGCAAGTGAGTGCGGCAGCGCTCTTGAACGAGGCGAGAGTGCTGGCCCATCCTGCAAGCATCGACAACGTGCCGACTGACGGCGGGAAAGAAGATCACGTGTCGATGGGGATGACTGCCGCGACGAAGTTGCGTGGGATCGTGAACCTTGCCGAGATGGCGACCGCGATCGAGTTGATGACAGCAGCACAGGCGTTGGAGTATCACGCGCCACTCACACCCGGACGCGGCGTGAAGCATGCGTACGAGATCGTGCGCGGACTCGTGGCGCCGCTGACTGTGGATCGCCCCATGTCGAGTGATATCGAGAAGCTTACATCCGCGATCATCCGTGGTGATTTTCAATCCGTGTGATCTGTCGTTAAAAACTTGGAGGAATATAAATGTCGAACCCAATGGACGAACGAAGACGAGGACTCGAGGAAGAATACTTTCATCGCAAGAACAAGGAAGCGATCGAAAAGCTGCGCGCGAAGATGAAAGTCTCGGAAGAAGCCAAAGCTGCGGGCACGTCTTCGATGCAGTGTCCGCGTTGTGACGGAAGTTTGAACGAGAGCAAGTTTGAAGAAGTCTTGATCGACACTTGCGACAAGTGCGGCGGCGTGTGGCTGGATTCCGGCGAGTTGGAACAACTCACTAAAAAGGAAAAAGGCGGCTGGTTGAGCAGGTACTGGGGTGCGGAATAGTCCGATGGACCACCGCGTAATCCACGCCCCGCGCGGCGCACAGTTGAATTGTAAAGGCTGGCATCAGGAGGCGGCGCTTCGCTGCCTGATGAACAATCTCGACCCGGACGTCGCCGAACGCCCGGACGATCTGATCGTCTATGGCGGCGCGGGCAAAGCCGCCCGCAACTGGGCTGCGTTCGACGCAATCGTGCGTGAGTTGCACGCGCTCGAAAACGATGAAACGTTGCTGGTCCAATCAGGCAAACCGGTCGCCGTGTTTCGCACGCACGAATACGCTCCTCGCGTTCTGATCGCCAATTCCAATCTCGTCGGCGCGTGGGCCAACTGGGAACACTTTCACGAACTCGAACGTCGCGGCCTGATGATGTATGGCCAGATGACTGCCGGAAGCTGGATCTACATTGGCACGCAGGGAATCGTCCAGGGGACTTTTGAAACGTTCGCTGCGATGGCTGACAAACACTTCGGCGGCGATCTTTCCGGCAAGCTGGTCGTGTCCGGCGGCATGGGTGGAATGGGCGGCGCACAGCCGCTCGCTGCGACGTTGAATGGCGCTGTGTTTCTCGGCATCGACGTCGATCCCGAGCGCATCGAGCGCCGCGTGCGCACCGGCTACTGCGATCGGCTTGCGATGACGCTCGACGAAGCGCTCGACATTTGTGAAGACGCGCGCGAGCAAAAACGCGCCGTCTCTGTCGGATTGGTTGGAAACTGTGCGGAAGTCTTGCCGGAGCTGGTCAGGCGCGGGATCAAGGTCGATGCAGTTACGGATCAAACCAGCGCGCACGATCCTTTGAATGGATACGTGCCGGCTGGATTGGCATTGGATGAAGCGGCGAAGTTGCGTGCAGATGATCCGAAGGCTTACGTTGCGCGATCGATGGAGTCGATGGCGCGGCACGTGGAGGCAATGCTGTCGCTCAAACGATCGGGCGCGGTGGCGTTTGACTACGGCAACAACATTCGCAAGCAGGCGCTCGATGCGGGGTGCAGCGACGCGTTCGAGATCCCAGGGTTCGTTCCCGAATACATTCGTCCACTCTTCTGTGAAGGCAAAGGGCCATTTCGTTGGGTCGCGCTTTCAGGCGACCCGCAAGACATTCGCAAGACCGACGATCTTGCGCTCGAGATGTTTCCCGACGATCGCACGTTGAATCGCTGGCTGCGACTCGCGCGCGATCGTGTTCAGTTCCAGGGACTGCCGGCGCGCATCTGTTGGTTGGGCTATGGCGAACGCGCGGAGATGGGTGAGGCAATCAACGATCTCGTCAAGCGCGGCGATCTGAAGGCGCCGATCGCGATTGGCCGCGATCATCTCGATACGGGTTCGGTGGCGTCGCCGTTTCGCGAGACGGAAGGAATGAAAGATGGATCTGATGCGGTTGCCGATTGGCCCATACTCAACGCGTTGCTGAACACGGCGAGCGGCGCGAGTTGGGTTTCGTTTCATCACGGCGGTGGTGTTGGTATCGGGTATTCGTTGCACGCCGGTCAGGTGTCGGTGGCGGATGGGACTGACGAAGCGGCGAAGCGACTGAATCGAGTGCTGACCAACGATCCGGGTCTGGGGGTTGCGCGGCACGTCGATGCCGGTTACGAGGAAGCTGAGGAAACCGCCCGCGCGAAGGGAATCCACATACCATTAACCACGAATCACACGGATTGAAGATCCGGATTTAAGATCCGTGTTATCCGCGGTTAAGAATTCTATGAGCAGCAGGCTCTTCAAGACGATTTTACTGTCGTTTGCGATTTGCGTTTCGGCGGCCGCGCATGGTCGTGTTGAGACTATTCGCTTCCAAAGCAAACTCGTCAACACCACGCTTCCGTACAACGTCATCCTCCCCACTGACTACGAAACGTCAAAAACCACGCGCTACCCCGTCCTCTATCTCCTCCACGGTCTAACGGGCCACTACTCTGATTGGATCGCGCGCACGAACGTCGCCGATTACGCCGCCGGCTATCGCATGATCGTCGTCATGCCCGAAGGCAACGACAGTTGGTACACGGACAGCGCGGTGGGCAAATATGAAAGCTACATTCTGACCGAGCTCATTCCGGACGTGCAGCAACGCTACCGCACGATCGAAGCGCGTTATGGACGCTCGATCGCGGGGCTCTCGATGGGCGGCTACGGCGCAATCAAGTTTGGTTTGAAGTCGCCGTTTACATTCGTCTTCGCGGCTTCGATGAGCGGCGCGTTTCTTGTGCCCCGCCTTGCCGAGAAAGAGACTCCTGAGTCCTGGCGAGAGTCGCTGAAATTGTTTGGCCCCGCTTCCAGCGAAACACGCCGCGCAAACGACCTTTTCGAGATTGTCGAAAAGCTCCCAGCCGCTCGCATCAGTTCGTTACCATATTTTTATTTCGACTGCGGCACCGAAGACATGTTGCTGCTCTTTCGTTCCAATCGCGAGCTCGCCGCACTCATGTTCGAACAGAAAATTCCGCACGAGTTCAGGGAACTGCCCGGCGACCATTCATGGGCTTACTGGGACCGGCAGGTCCAGGACATCTTGAAGATTGCGGCAGAAAAGATGCCCATGCCGAAGAGGACGTCACGTGCTTAACTTCGCCACTCAAATCGCGCGTGACGCAGGTAACGTGCTGGTCCAACGCCTCGGCACCGCGAAGGTCACAACCAAGGGCGACATAAATCTCGTTACCGAAGCCGACATCGCCGCCGAGGAACTGATCATTGACCGAATTCGATCTCACTATCCGCAGCACGGCATTCTCGCCGAGGAATCGGGCGAAGCGGTTCTCGTCGGCGGCAAACGGAGCGAGTGGAAGTGGATCATCGATCCGCTCGACGGCACCACGAACTACGCGCACGGCTATCCGTGCTTCTGCGTTTCGATTGCACTGGAGCAGAACGGAGAGTTAGTGGTTGGTGTTGTTTACGATCCGATGCGCGACGAGATGTTCGCGGCAGAACGCGGGCAAGGCGCGACGCTCAACGATAGAAAGATTCGCGTCTCGTCAGTGGACCAGCTAAGCGACTCGATGTTGTGCACCGGCTTTCCGTACAACGTTCGCGAGCGCCCGGACTTCGCGCGCGAGTTTGCCAAATTCACGATGGAGGCGCAGGCAGTTAGGCGCGACGGTTCCGCGGCGCTCGATCTTGCTTACGTTGCGTGCGGGCGGTTCGATGGGTTTTGGGAAGATGGACTAAGCCCGTGGGACATCGCTGCGGGCGCGGTATTGATCTCCGAGGCTCGCGGCACGATTACAAATTTTCACGACCAACCCCTGGACATCTACAACGAACAAGTCCTCGCCACCAACGGTCTCATCCATGACGCGATGATGACGGTATTGAACCGCGGATAACACGAATCTTAAATGCGGATTTTTATCCGTGTAATCCGTGGTTATTAAAGTGCGGATGCGATGACCTCGGCAAGCTTCTCGCTCTCGCGACGCGCACACGCTCGCGTCTCCTCATCCGGACACTGCTCTGCGTGATAAAGCGGATGGTAGGTCACTACGACTTTCCCGAGTCGCGGAAAACGCCAGCCTCGCGGCCACACGCGGTTCCCGCCTTTAATCGTCACTGGCAGTATCGGCACATTTGCTTCGAGCGCTAATCGCACCGCTCCCGCTTTGAATCGTTCCAGCGAACCGGTGGCACTACTGCGCCCACCCTCCGGAAAAATCACGACAGCGCCGCCATCGCGCAGCCATTGCAGTGCACGGCGAATCGCCGCCGGATCGCTGCCTTCAAGTGCGAGCGGCCACGCGCCGAGCCACGTCAGACATCTTCCGACAATCGGCCAACGAAAAGCTGCGCTCCATGCGAGGTAGCGTGTCGGCCGTTTGATTCTCAGCGAAAGCCAAAACGGATCGATGTAAGTCTGGTGATTGGCGGCGACGATGACACCACCGCGCTGCGGCACGTTCTCAACGCCGTTGAACTCGATCTTCCAGAACAGGCGGCTGATGAAGGCGACGATCGGCCTGAGTAGTTCAAGCGCCCATTGCGGGAATATGGTGCGGCCGCTTTGCGGTCGCGTTTCTACTTTCTTCGCCGGATATGAACCGTTGCTGCTACTCAAGTCGGAATATCTTACAACGGCCATTCCTTATCTATGAACTCGACGTGAATTCGCGGAATA
This sequence comes from Pyrinomonadaceae bacterium, assembly GCA_035696765.1. Lineage (GTDB taxonomy): Bacteria > Acidobacteriota > Blastocatellia > Pyrinomonadales > Pyrinomonadaceae > PSRF01. The sequence continues at coordinate 4,835 of DASSEB010000298.1, forward strand.
CCGTCCACTCCCGTGCTGCGAGATCGAATCGCGGCGTGCACAGTGACGCCTTGTTGCTCACTCGTCAAACGAATAAAACGACCGGGTGAAATCTGTAACGTCGTGAATAGTGTAGCGCCTTCAGTGCTGATGTCCTCAGTCACCGTGTGTTCACTCTCAACCACATCGCCGTTCAGGTCGAGTACCTCTACTCGCATATCAACGGCCATGTTGTGCCGCGTCAAGACGCGCTGATCTTCTGAAGGAAGAGCCGTCAACATCTGTTCCGCCGTCTTTGTTGACTCAAAAATGTTGGTCGAGATGTCGTATCGCTTCCATGGCTCTTTTTCGTAGCTTACGGGCGCGCGCTTACCGATGAACGCAACGCCGATTTCGAACACGGTTTGCTTACCCGCGGTTTTCGCTTTGATGTACCTGACGATCGCCCAAACTCGGTATTGATCCTCGACGTGATCGAACACGCGTAACTGCCGCGGCATCGGGATCGTCATGTGCAGCAAGCGACCTCTTTCGGTGGGTCGTTTCAGCGTAAACCCGGCGCCGAAAGGGGTCACATTTGTAAGCCTTGTCACTTCGCTCCACTCAAAATCCGGCGTTTCCCGGCACCTGACGCGCACGGGTAATTGCAGTGCCAACCGCTCACGAATTCGTTTCCAGGTTCGTTGTTCACTCATGGGAGCCGACCGCGATTCTGAAGCGTTCAAAAAGGTCGGGAGTGCTTACACGAAGCTATTGATTTTATTAGAGTTTTCGCCTAATTCGTGTTTGCCAAATACGGCCAAAAAAGGCTAAAATACGACTACTTTGCACGTCATGCTTCACCCTGTTTCGTTTCTGGAAAAAGCACCAAACTCAACCTCGG
>DASSEB010000299.1:0-7095 GCA_035696765.1 Pyrinomonadaceae bacterium
GGACTCGGTCGGGATGTAGTAAAGGATGCGACCACAATTATCGCAGGTGATGATTTCCTCGCCGCGCCGGATTTCCGCCATCACCTGTGGCCTGAGCGACATGAAACACGCGGTGCAGGAACGATTGCGCGCTTCCGCAACTGCGACTCCGTCGCGAATGCGATTTCTGATCCGCGCGTAAAGCCCGCTGATCTGTTTTGGCAAGTTGGCAAACAACTCTTCGCGTTCTTTGCGAGCTGTTGCCAATCGTTCTCCAATCGTGCCCGACTCGTCGTCGAAGGCCTTGAGTTTGGCTTCGCGATCGGAATTGAGAGTCGCAATCTCGTCGGCACGTTCTTTCAAAGCTGCTTCGGCTTGTTCGAGGTTCTCCATCTGTTCGAGGACCTGCGTTTCCAACGCTGAGATCTGTTTGCGGGCCGCATCTGCCTCGCGAATTGCCGCCGTGTATTCGTCCTGCTTCTTCGACGACATCAGATTTCGTTCGGCCCGCTCGGTGCGGCCTCGTTGTTCGACCACTTCGTTTTCCAAACGGGCGCGGGTGTGTTTTGCCTCATCGCGGCGGCTTTCGAGCGCCCTAATTTCAAAGGCGCGCTGATCGAACTCTCTTTCGATCTCGGCGCGCCTTTCTGGTATCGCTTCTTGGTCTTTTTCTAGTTTTCGAATACTGGTATCAAGATTCTGCAAAGCGATTAACTTCTGTAATTCCGCTTTCACGCTTTATGCACTCCTCAAAAGATCAGGGCTGAGTATGACGAATCCCATCGCTGGTGATCATCACACAACAAAGCGTTTGGCGCAAGTCATCCACAGATTACCGCGGATAATCCGTGTAATCTGTGGGCTTGATTTAAATCGGGCCGCGCTCAGATCGCAGGATCCTTGCCCGCGGCGTCACGCGCACACGCGGCATCGCGATGTTGATCGCTGGAATCGACGGAATCACGATGCTTGGCATCGCGATATCAATGTCCGGGAACTCGATTCGGGGAATGACGATCCGGCGACCGATCTGCGGTTGGCCCAACGTTCCAAAACCACCACCTTCACGAGGAGTCACGTGGATCGTCTGTTGAGACTTGTTGCGGATTATCGTCAACGTGACGTCGCCATCCTTCTTACGATTGATGGCGCGCGAGATGTCGCCCGGCGAATCGACCGCTTCACCATCGATGGCGGTGATCACGTCGCCGGCTTTCACGCCCGCCTTCGCCGCTGGTCCATCATCGCTGACAGAAGTTACGAGCACGCCTTTGCCGCCCGTGATGCCAAAGTAATCGGCGAGTTGTTTCGTGAGTTCCATCGTGCTCACGCCGATCCTGCGGCTGTTGCCGAGAAAGACTGTCATGTCGCCGTTATCAAACTTGTCGAGGCCTTCGAATTTAAAGTTCTTCGGATCGAAGTTCTTCAGATCGCCTTCCCATTTCCAGACCCGGGGCTCACCGCGGAACAGATCGCCAACCATGCTGGTGTTGTTTCGTTTGCCGATCGTTGCGGTGATCTCCTGCTCGGCGCCGCCGCGACTGAAAGTCACTCTCACAGACTGATCGGGCGCGAGCTCAGAAACAACCCGGTTGAGTTTGCGAACGCTGGTGACGTTCTCACTGTCGATACGCAGGATGACGTCGTCTTTTCGCAAGCCCGCTTTTTCGGCGGGGCTGTCTTTAATCACCTGGGTCACGCCGACGCCGCGCACCTGGTTCATGTGGTAGCGGCCCATGTTTTCGCGGCTGATGTTTTCGGCATAGATACCCAAAAAACCACCGCCGTCGATTAGGAGTGAAAAGTTTTGTTCAAGAGGTTCATCTGGGGATGCAGGCGGGGCGGGTTGCTGCGCGAACGCCAATCCCGCGACCAGAAAAATAGCGGCTGGGAGACCGATCAAAAATTTGATTTTCATACAGATTTCCTCCGGAAGAGTTTGCGCTTTACACGCGTGCCCGGAGTGGTGGTTCCAAAAAAATCCGCGGTGTAATCTGGGGTTTGATTTTAGTGAGTGCCTAAAGGCTTATAGACTTCTGTCGGCCCGCTTAATTCGAATGCAATTTTTCGTTCGCTGTGTGCGAGATCAAGGTGAGCGACTGCTTCGGAAACCGAAAGAAAGCGGTGCACGTCATCAGCGGTCGGAAACATCTTGACGGCGACGTCCCACGCGGTCACGCCCGCCTTCGCGACAAGGGCAATCACTTGCGACTGCCGCTCCTGAAATGCTCTGAAGTAACGATGAAACAGTTCCTCGTAATCGTTGATCGGCTCGCCGTGTCCGCCATAAACGAGCGTCGGCGAAAACGAGCGCAAACGCGCGAGGCTAACGAGATACTCCGCCAGGGAGGGGAAACGCCGCGACGGATCGATCGGATCGGGCGACAACACAGGGTTCGGAGTAATGCGTTTCAGCACGCAGTCGCCGGCGATCACCGTGCGATCGGCTTCACGAAGAAACGAGCAGGAGCCGGGGGTGTGGCCGGGCGTGTGCAGAATGCGCAGGCTGCCGGATTCAAACTCGAGTTCAGCCTCGTCCCAAAGCGCCGTGTATTCGTCGTCGCCGAATGAGTCGGCATACTTTCGCATCCGATCATACATGCCACGCATGCGCTCGATTTCGTCTTCCGGAACACCGGCGCGCACGAGCAACGTTCGATGCTCTTCGTACTCGAGCCGGCTGTGACGATGACCTGTCTCCCAGTTGTGAACGAAGACTTCAGCGTTCTTTGCTTCGTCACGCAGGGATTTGGCGAGGCCGCAGTGATCTTCGTGCGCGTGAGTGAGCACGATGCGACGGAGATCCGAAACGAGATAGCCGGCTTTACGCAAACCCGCGCGGAGCGCTTCGATTGCTTCTTTTGTCTTTGGACCAGTGTCGATGATCGTCAACGGATCTTCCGCGATCACGTAGACGTTGACGGGCCCGATGTAGAAAGGCGTTGGTACTGATATCGGGACGATCCGCATTTATGCGCGTTTATCTGTGTTCGGTTTAGTAGATCCATTTGTTGGCTGCGATGAGATCCTGGGCGATGCGCTGTCTCGCGGCGATCGTGTTCATCGGCTGCAACTTCGTGAACCGTCGTAACGCGGCTAGCAGCGTCCGCAGTTCATCACCTTCAGCCATTCCCGCGAGCGTATTCTTCGCGACAGCGTCGATTCGTTCGATCGCGTCGTTGCAGAACACGCGCGTCATGTCCAGATAACGCGCCGATGCGTCTTCGCCCTGCTTCGCGGCGAGTTTACGGGCCCGGAGAATCGCAGTCTCCATGGCGTAGGTGTCCATGATGATGTCGGCAATGCCCATCAGAATTTCCTGCTGGTCGCCGAGTTTCATCATGTATTTCTGCGCCGCGGTGCCAAGCGTCATGAGCGCAACTTTCTTCGCGTTGTTAGTGAGTTTCTGCTCCGGGGCAAGCAAACTGTCGTCGTCATCAAAACCGCTCATCTGCGGCGACAGTATTTCATCCATCAGCGCCTGCGCCGCGGGCAGCAACGCAAGGTTGCCGCTGAGCGCACTCTTCATCAATCGACCCGGAATCAGCATGCGATTGATTTCATTCGTGCCTTCAAAGATGCGATTGATGCGCGAATCGCGATACGCGCGCTCCGCCGGATAGTCCGCGGAATAACCATAGCCGCCAAAGATCTGGACCATCTCGTCGGCGACGAAGTCACAGTACTCAGAAAGCGCAACCTTGATGATCGAACATTCCGCTGCGTACTCTTCGATCGCACGCAGCCGCGCGTCCATGTCCTTCGAATCAACCGCGCCGACGCGGGCCTCGATCATTCCGAGCGTGCGGTAGATCATCGACTCGCCTATCCACGTGCGAATTGCTTGTTCCGCCAGTTTGGCTTTGATCGCGCCAAAAGACGAAATCGACTTGCCAAACTGATGGCGCTCGTTCGCGTAACGCACCGATTCATGGACCATCAACTTCATCCCGCCAACGCACATCGCGCCCAGTTTGAAGCGGCCGATATTCAGCACGTTGAAAGCAATCTTGTGGCCTTTGCCGACTTCGCCGAGCAGATTCTCGAGGGGCGTGCGCACGTCTGAAAGCACGAGCGCCGTCGTGCTCGAGCCTTTGATCCCCATCTTGTGTTCTTCGGCGCCGGAAGTGAGTCCCGGTTGTCGCTCGACGATAAACGCGCTGAACTTGTCGCCGTCGACTTTGGCAAACACGATGAAGATGTCGGCGAATCCCCCGTTGGTAATCCACATCTTCTCGCCGTTGAGAATGTATTCCTTGCCGTCGTCACTCAAACGCGCTGTCGCCTTCGCGGCCATCGCATCGGAGCCGGAGCCGGCCTCAGTCAACGCATAAGCCGTAATCAACTCGCCGGCTGCGATTTTGGGCAGGTACTTCTGCTTCGCGGCGTCGGTGGCGAAATAGATGATGGGCAACAGGCCGATGCCGCTTTCCGCGCCGAGTGTGGTGGCGAAAGAAGCCGAGCGGCCGATGTTCTCGCCGACGAGCGCGCCACTCGTTTGATCGAGACCAAGCCCGCCATATTCTTCGGGTATGTTGGCGCCGATCAGTCCGAGTTCAGCCGCTTTGCCGACGAGCTCGCGCGCCAGTTTCCAATCGTGCTTCTCGAGCTCGTCGAGTCGCGGAACAACCTCATTATCGATAAACTGCCGCGTGGTCTCGGCGATCATTCGATGCTCTTCAGTGAAGTCTTCCGGCGTGAAGATCTCGTCGGTGGTCCGCTCCTCAATCAGAAACGCGCCACCCTTGATGAGCTGTCTTTGTTCGGCTACGGCTGACATCGTTTTTATCTCCTTTAAAATCCGTGTAATCCGTGGCTAATTAATTCTTTCGAGAATTCCCGCGGCGCCCATGCCGCCGCCAACGCACATCGTCACCATTCCGTATCGGCCGTTGCGACGCTCCAACTCGCGCAAAATGCTGGCGGTGAGTTTGGCGCCGGTGCAGCCGAGCGGATGGCCCAGCGCGATCGCGCCGCCGTTTACGTTGACCTTCTCCGGATCGAGTCCCAACGTTTTGATCACTGCCAGTGACTGCGCCGCAAACGCTTCGTTCAACTCGATCACATCGATATCGGCAAGCGTCAGCCCGGCGAGTTTCAACACCTTGGGAATGGCGAACACTGGTCCAATGCCCATCTCTTCCGGCGGGCAACCCGCGGTCGCGTACGCAACGAAACGCGCCAACGGTTTCGCTCCCAAATCGCGCGCGCGTGCGTCAGACATAACAATCGCCGCGGCGGCACCGTCGGACATCTGGGACGCATTGCCCGCGGTGATCGTTCCTTTCACATGAAATGCAGGCTTGAGTTTCGCGAGACCTTCGGCTGATGTATCGCGCCGTACGCCCTCGTCTTTATCAAACACGACTTCGCGTCGCTGCTTCTTCCCGTTTTCATCCAGGTCTTCGAGCGTCACGTTCAGCGGGACCGTCTCGTCAGTGAACTTTCCTGCATCCAGCGCCGCGGCAGCGCGCGTGTGTGAACGCAGCGCAAACTCATCCTGCTCTTCACGCGACACTTCATACTTGCGCGCAACGTTCTCCGTCGCGAGACCCATGCTCAAATAGAAATCGGGATAGTGCTCAACCAGATAAGGATTCGGCCGGATGATGTGGCCACCCATCGGGATCATCGACATCGTTTCCAGCCCGCCCGCGACGATCACTTCCGCGCCGCCGCTCTTGATTCTCTCCGCCGCCATCGCGATCGACTGCAACCCCGAGGAACAAAAACGATTGATCGTCATCGCACTCGTCTCAACCGGCAGGCCCGCGCGAATCGCCGCTGCGCGAGCGACGTTCATGCCCTGCTCGGCTTCGGGCATGGCGCATCCCATGATCACGTCTTCAATCTCTGAAGTCTCCAACCCCGGCACGCGCGCAACCGCGTCCTTTATTACTGCCGCACCCATCTCATCGGGGCGCGTCGTGCGCAACGTCCCCTTCGGAGCTTTCCCAACCGCCGTCCTCACGGCCGATACGATCACTGCATCTCTCATAACTCAACCCCTAATCTGTTCCGTGTAAATCCTGCTTTAAGATCCGTTTCATCGGTGGTTAATTTCTCAACGGCTTGCCCGTCTTCAACATGTGCGCGAGCCGTTCCTGCGTCTTGCGTTTGCCGACGAGCGAAAGGAACGCCTCACGCTCGAGGTCCAAAAGATACTGCTCGGAAACACGCGTCGGATGATTCAAGTCTCCGCCCGTTAAGATGCGGGCCAACTGCGTGCCGATCTCGGCATCGTGATCTGAAATATATCCCGCGCGCTTCATCTGGTGAATGCCGAGTTTCAACGTCGCGAGCGCCGGTGCGCCCAACGCCAGAATGTCTTTGCGTGGTTGCGGCTCGACGTACCCGCTCGCTGCAAGTGCCAGCACTTCCTTCTTCGCGTCAGCTATCAGGCGATCGCCGTTCATCGAGATCGTATCGTCAGCAGAAAGGAAACCGAGCGACCTTGCTTCTTCGGCTGAAGTGGCAACCTTTGCGAGCGCGATCGTTTCAAACGCGCGCTTCACAAACGGAAACGGATCCGCGTCGTCAACACCTTTTGGAATCGAATCGAGGGTGCGCAGCAACATCTCTTTCGTACCGCCGCCCGCCGGAATGATCCCGACACCAACCTCGACGAGTCCGATATAAGTCTCAGCGGCCGCTCTGACGCGATCGCCGTGCAGCACCATCTCGCAACCGCCACCGAAGACCATCTGGAACGGAGCAACTACCACGGGCTTTGGCGAGTAACGCAAACTCATCGTGGAGTTCTGGAAAACTCGAGCCATCATGTCGAGCTCTTCCCAGTTTTCCTCCTGCGCTTCCATCAGCATCAGCATAATGTTCGCGCCGACGCAGAAGTTTACGCCCTGATTGCCGACGACGAGCCCGACGTAGTTCTTCTCAACTTCGCCGAGCGCGAACTTCAACATCTGAAGCGTGTCGCCGCCGATGGCGTTCATCTTCGAGTGAAACTCGAGACACGCGACGCCGTCGCCGATATCGATCAGCGACGCGCCGGCGTTTTTCTTGATTACACCGCTTCGATCTTTGACGGACTTCAGAATCAAAACGCCCGGCGGGTCATTCAGCGGCACGTACTTGCCCGACGCGAAATCGAAATAA
>DASSEB010000300.1:0-3200 GCA_035696765.1 Pyrinomonadaceae bacterium
GTTCTTCCCAGTCGATACAACCAACATTCTATTCCTGTGCGGCGGCGCATTTGTCGGACTCGAGAAGGTGATCGAACGGCGCTTGCGCAACAAGTCGCTGGGCTTTCATGCGGAAGTTAAGTCGGGCATGCATCGTCACGCGGAAGCGCTGGCGGCAGTGCAGCCTGAGGATCTCATTCGTTTTGGATTGATCCCTGAGTTCGTTGGGCGACTGCCCGTGTGCGGCGTGCTGCACGAGCTCGACGAAGGGGCCCTCATCAAGATTCTTACCGAGCCCAAGAATGCACTCGTCAAGCAATACCAGAAGAAATTTGACTTCGATAATGTCAAGCTGAAGTTTACCGAGGACGCCCTCAAGGCGGTCGCGCGGCAAGCCGTCGAACGGAAAGTCGGGGCTCGCGGCCTGATGATGATCCTCGAAGAACTCCTCCTTGACGCCATGTACACCCTTCCCTCGCAGAAACGCGTCAAAGAATTCGTGATAACCAGCGAAATGGTTGAACGCCGCCGGGCAGTTCCGGGTGAAGGACTCACCGGAATCGACGGCGCGGCAGCCTAAGCCTCAAATCTTGAAGCCACAAAAAAGCACAAAAGGCACAAATGGTTTAACCTGATTTTTTGTGCTTTCTGTGCTACTTCTGAAGCGATAGCGCCCCTGCAGGAAATGTTTTACAATTAGGCCTCTTTCTCAGGTAGAGTTTTGATCATGGAAGAATATTCAGACAGAACCCCCGCCGACGTAGCCTGGTACCCGATGGTGCCGATTCGCGACGTCGTGATATTCCCTTTTACGAAGGTGGCTTTCAAAATCGGTCGCGCCGGGTCCGTCCGCGCACTCGAGCAGGCCCTGGCCACTGACCGCACGATTTTTCTTGCCACTCAGCACGACGCCACTGTTGACGAACCCGGCCCCGAGCAGATTTACGGCATCGGAACGCTCGGTCGCATTCTCCAGTCGCAGAAACAGGAGAATGGCCAGATCAAGGTCGTCGTTGAAGGTCGCGAACGCGCCACCACTGTGCGTGTCGAGAATACCGATGGAGCGTTCATGGCCCTCGTGCGCCGCGCCCCGGTAGTCAACGAAGAAGGCACACGCCTCGATGCGCTCATCCAGAAAGTAGGCCAGCTCGTCGAGCAGCACTTGCGACTGGCGCCCGACACGCAAACCGACGCTCTGCAAACCGCGCTTCGCAATCAGGAACCTTCTCACCTCGCAGACGCTCTCGCATCACAACTCAGGATTTCAGTCGAAGACAAACAGGGACTGCTCGAGATCTTTTCCACTCAGGCGCGCCTGCAACGTTTGATCGAGCTGCTGGAAACCGAGATTGAGAAACGTCAACTCGATCGCACGATCCAAACCCGCGTCAAGCGGCAGATGGAGAAGGCGCAGAAAGAGTACTACCTCAATGAGCAGATCAAAGCGATTCACAAAGAGCTTGGTCGCAAGGACGAGAAAGCAGAGCTCGAAGAGCTGAAGAAGAAGATCGAAGAAGCGGGCATGACCGAAGAGGCCAAAGAAAAAGCGATGCAGGAACTGCACCGCCTCGAAGCTATGCCGCCGATGTCTGCTGAAGGCACAGTCTCGCGAACTTACATCGACTGGCTCATCAGCGTGCCCTGGAAACAGAAATCGAAAGAGATCAAAGACCTCGCGAAAGCTGAAGAAGTATTGAACGAAGATCACTTCGGACTCGAGAAGATCAAGGAACGAATTCTCGAGTACCTTGCGGTTCGTCAACTCGTGAAGAATCCGAAGGGATCGATCCTATGCTTCGTCGGTCCGCCGGGAGTCGGCAAAACCAGTCTTGGCAAATCGATCGCGCGAGCTACGGGACGCAAGTTCGTGCGCCTCTCGTTAGGCGGTGTGCGCGACGAAGCCGAGATCCGTGGTCATCGTCGTACTTACATCGGCGCACTGCCGGGCCAGATCATTCAGATGATGAAGAAGGCCGGAACAGTGAATCCGGTGTTGTTATTGGATGAGGTTGACAAGTTAGGCGCAGACTTCCGCGGCGATCCGAGTGCGGCGCTGCTCGAAGTTCTCGATCCGGAACAGAACCACACGTTCCAGGACCACTATCTCGACGTTGAATACGATCTCTCCAAAGTATTTTTCATCGCGACTGCTAACGTCCTGCACACGATTCCACCGGCACTGCAAGACCGTCTCGAAATACTTAGACTCTCCGGCTACACCGAACGAGAGAAACTCGAGATCGCCAAGCGACACCTCGTGCCCAAACAAGCCGAGGGCAACGGCCTGAAAGTGGAACAGTTCGACTTTACTGACGAAGGTATTCTCGAAGTTATTCGTCACTACACTCGCGAGGCCGGCGTTCGCAACCTCGAACGAGAGATCGGATCGTGCTGCCGTAAACTCGCGCGTAAGTTTGTGGCTGAACAGCCGGATGAAAACGCGATCGTGATGGTTGATGCGGAACGCGTTCGCGAGATGCTCGGCCCGATCAAGTTTCGCCAGCAAGGGATTGCGGCCAACAGTGAAGTCGGCCTCGCGACGGGCCTGGCCTGGACTGAAATCGGTGGCGAGGTGCTACAGATCGAAGCCACTCTCGTTAAAGGACGTGGCGGCGTAACGCTTACCGGAAAACTCGGCGACGTTATGCAGGAGTCGGCGCAAGCCGCGTTGACTTGCATCCGTGCACGGGCAGAACGCCTTGCGATGAGTCTCGATTTCATTCGCAAGCGCGACTTGCACATTCATATTCCCGAAGGCGCGATTCCGAAAGACGGACCGTCGGCCGGTATCACGATGGCGACTGCAATGGCGTCTGCTTTGGCGCGAGTCGCAGTCAAGAAGAACGTTGCCATGACCGGCGAGATCACTTTGCGCGGTAAGGTGCTGCCGATCGGCGGTGTGAAAGAGAAGTTGCTCGCGGCGCATCGTTTTGGCATCGACACGATCATTCTGCCAAAGGACAACGAAAAGGATCTCATCGAATTGCCCGAGGAGGTCCGCGACTCCCTGTGCATCCATCTGGTAGAGACGATTGACGAAGTGTTGTCGCTCGCACTCGAGGATTCGTGCCCGACGCAGGCAGCAGCCACCGACGAAGGCCCGCCACTGTGGACGACCGAGCAGCCTTCTCAAGGAATTCAGACTAGCTAACTACATTCCGATTTACCACCTAATCTGTGGTTTTTCCACAACAGGAGATTACTATGAGTAAACATCATGA
>DASSEB010000301.1:0-18248 GCA_035696765.1 Pyrinomonadaceae bacterium
GCGCGAGCACGCCAATGATATTGAGTACTAATCTGCGCCTTGGATTGTCGGGCGAACGATCAATGAAAGGCACGATGAACAAGAGCAGTGCAACAAGATTGAAGGCCATGATGGCGAGCACTTCGCCATCCAACCCCATGATTTTGGCCGGTACGTACTTGAGAGTCTGGAACATGAAAAGGAAGTACCACTCGGGCTTGATACCCGCCGGCGCGGGCGCGAATGGATCTGCTTTTTCACCGAGCTCCCACGGAAACAGGGCAGCGAGCGCGGCCAGCACGCCGATGGCCAGGATCCAGCCAATGAGATCGCGGAGCAGAAAGTTTGGGACGAACTTCATTGTTCTCACGTTTTCTTTTTTGAGTGTGGGCGGGACACTCATGCCGTGCAGTTGCACCAGAAGAACGTGAATCCCGATAAAAACGGTAGCCGTTGCAGGCAGCACGGCTACGTGAAATCCAAAGAAGCGCGTGAGCGTGGCACCGGTGACTTCATCACCACCTCGCAGAAACCTGAGGACCGGACGGCCAACGATCGGAACTACTCCCGCGATCTCCGTGCCGACCTTGGTGGCAAAGTAAGCGAGCTTGTTCCAAGGTAGAAGGTAGCCGCTGAAACCGAAACAGATCACAATAAATAAAAGCACTACTCCACTCACCCAGGTTATTTCGCGGGGCCTGCGGTAGGCGCGTAGAAAGAACACACTGAACAGGTGAATAAACAGCGTTGCGATCATCAAGTTGGCGGACCAGCTATGGATTGATCGAATCAGCCAGCCGAACTGCACTTCAGTGATAATGAACTGCACACTCTCAAAAGCGTTTTCCGAGCTGGGACGGTAATAGAGGAGCAGCAGAATTCCCGTGACGACCTGTACGGTAAACAGAAACAGGGTCATGCCGCCGAAGTAATACCAGATTGAATGACGGTGAAGCGGGACCTCTTTCTTCGCCGCCATGTGCCCGAGCGCGCTGATTGACAGACGCTCGTCAAGCCAATCTTTCATCGCTGTTATCTGCATAGCTGCTTATGCCTTGCTAACCACGATGTCGTCGCCGCGAGTGTTCACTTTGTATTCTTCCAGTGGACGGGGCGGTGGGCCACCGACATTCTGGCCATTAAGGTTGTACTGACCATTGTGACACGCGCACCAGATATGTTTTGTGTCCGGCTTGTATTGAACGATGCAATCGAGGTGCGTACACACCGCGGAAAACGCTTTCAGCTCTCCGGAATCAGTGCGCACGACGATACCGGGCTTGCTGCCGAATTTGAAGATTTTCCCCGAGTTGACCGGGACTTCGGCGAGCTTCGCGGCTACTACCGAGTTTTCCGTCGACTCAATCACCTGCGGCGGCGACATGAAGCGGATGATCGGGTAAACGATCGCGCCTAATGTCGCGACGACGCTTGTGCCCAGTAAGTAATCGAGGAACCGCCGTCTACCAGGCTCCAACGGCCGTGGTCCATGAGTCGCATCGGCTCTCTCCGCATTGTTCATCACTCATGTCTCCATTGGCGTTACCAATTGTTTACTTCCTCGGATGGCACTCGACGCACTGAAACATGGAGATATCGCCGAGATTCACCGGGTGTTTAAAAGGCTCGTTAGCTTTGTGGCACGTCTCGCACTTTCGATCGCTGAGGGCGCCAAGATCGACCGGATGCTGAAATGAGCCCAGCTTGATCGACGCTGCCGGATTTGCCGAATCATAGATCACGGTGTGACAGATGTTGCAATCGTTTCTGATCACCTGACCTGTGTTACTCACATGCTCGCCATCATGACAACGGAAACAACCTGACGAATACAGATGCCCGATGTTGTTCGGGTGAGTCTGCCAGTCTGTTTTCATCTCCGGGAAAAAATAGGTCTTGAAGATGCGCTGCGTCTCACCGATTGCGTGTTTGATCGCGTCACCTTTTTTTGCGTACAGTTCGCTGTGATTGGTGCGATAGTATGAATCCAGACTTGCCGCTATCGCCCGCACACCCTCGTCCTCCGTCGAATATTTCTTGTCCAGTGTTTCAACGGCCTGCCTTTTGAGAAACGGTAAAGACGGATCGAGCCTGCCCGCAGCGAACGCCTGGTCCAGTGCAGTATCAGGCGCGAGATAAACGTGGGCCGGCCGATTATGGCAATCGACGCAGTCCATGCGTCGCTTGCTGCTCGCCGCAATCTGCTGCTCCGTCATTGGTCGATTGCGATCGTAGTATTCAGTGACGTTACCCTTTGCGTCCTGAATTCGTATCCAGGGGATCACCTGGCGGTGATCGTCAGTCGAGACGTACTCGATTTTGTTGGCGATATTCATGTGCCAGTGAATTCCGGCAACTACTCCGGTACTTGGACTGCCGCCGCCGACGTTAATCAGCATGCGAGTTTGGCGCAGTGTGTTCTTTTCGTCGTAAGCGTAGTGATTGAAAACTTTGAGTTGCGCACCGAAGAACTTCTCCGGCCAGTGACACTGTTCGCACGTCTCAGGCGCCGGACGCAGGTTGTGAACGGGTGTGGTTATGGGCCGCGGATATTTTTTGAAGGCTACCGAATACAACTGATAAGCGCCGGAAAGTTTCGAACGCACGTACCAGCCCGCTCCTGGTCCAACGTGACATCCGACGCAGCCAACGCGAGCGTGCGCTCCCGCTCCGTACGCAACGAATTCCGGTTTCATTACGGAGTGACATGTCTCGCCACAAAAGGACACTGACTCGGTATATTCATATCCCTTGTAGCTTCCGAACGCGCTGGCGCAGACGAAGAGGAAAGTGACGAGGAGAAACGCGAAAAAAGCGCGGCGAGCTCGCGGGTCATTCAAATCCAGCTTGGGATACGCGGAGATTTCTCCGGGCGCGGTTCTATGCCGGCGCCTTCGTTCCACCAGCATTCCCACAACCACAACGAGCAACCCGAGAAGCAAAATCGACGGGAAGATTATGTAAGTCAGTATTCCAAGATACGGGTTCTCCTGTCTCGACGTGATCTCGAATAGAAACAGCAGGACCACACTTACGAGCGCCGCGATGGTAATCGCCGCGCCGACGAAGCTGATGTAATTCCGAAACAGGCTCGGGACTTTCGTGTTTTGTTTTTCGGTTTCGCTCATAAATCGCTGACGCCTTCGGCGTTATCACCCCTTGATTCCTCTGCGTTCTTCTCCTGCATCTCTTCGTACGCTGACTCGTGTTCTTCGCGGTAAAGCTCTTCCGACACGCGGCCGTCGAGAAAAGCGAAATTCACGGGATAGACGTCAGGGTCAAAGATGACGTGGTAAAAATGCCAGACTACAATTGCCAGTGTTGCCAGTACCGCCTCGTAAAAATGTACTGCTAACGCAATGTCGATGGCCCAACGCGGCAAAAACCTAAAGACGCCCAACTTGAACCAAATCATCAGGCCGGTAAGACCCATGACTATCGTGCCCCACACGACGGCCCAGTACTCAGCCTTGTCTGCGTAACCGAACCGCGCAATTTTTGGTTTCACTTTCGACGCGCCGAGATAATAGCGGAAGTTGCCGAGCACGTCTTGAAAGTCTTTGCTTCTTACAGCCATGTCCTTCACCCACAGCCGGCCCTCGTTTGAAAGGAACAGGTAAGCGATGTGATAGACACCGACGACAAGCATGATCACCGCGGCAATGCGATGAATGATCCGTCGCAGGTATTCGCTGCCGCCAAGCATGGAAGCCAGCCAGGAATCCGGATACTGAAGGGCGAAGCCGCTGAGGACGAGGACGATAAAACTCGTGAGCAGGAACCAGTGCTGCACTCGTTGATTAAAACTCAAACGCACGATCGGCCGCGTCTCACGTTTCCTCGCCGCAACCTTACGACCCCAAATCAGTGCGTTGTGAAATACCATGCCGCTGATCACGAGGACGATCAGCGGAACGTAGATCCAGCGCACGACCCGAGTCCCAATGGCACCGATGTTTCGAGCGCCGTTTTCAGCTACCAACTCGGACGTCAAATGAATCCGGCCGGTAGTAAAGTTCACGCCCGCACCGATATGGCACTGACCGCACGTTTGCGGCAGATTGTTGGCGCTGATCATCGATTTCGGATCCGATGAAGGCAAGATGTTGTGAACGCCGTGGCAGCTCGCGCAATTGGCGACCACTCGTGAACCTATTCTTGACGCCAGGCCATGGTAACTATCCTTATAACTACTGACGCGCTCACCAGCGACTCCAAATTCTTTCGTGAGAGTTACGCCTTCGTGGCATCGCGCGCATGTTTCGGTAGCGATCGCATTCGAAGCAGTCGCGCTGTCTCGGTCGACCGGCGGCATGATGTTGTGGATGCCGTGGCAATCCGTGCACACCGGAGATCTCGACACACCACGCGCGACGGCCTGTCCATGAATGCTCTGCATGAACTCCGCACTCTCGCTTTGATGACACTTGCTGCACGTCGCGGGAATATTGCCCCTCGCAATCGGCGACTGCGGATCAGCGGCAGGAAGAATGTCGTGGCTCTTATGGCAATCGGTACAGACGGCAGCGCTGGCGTTTCCGCGCGCAATGGCCCTGGCGTGCACGCTCTCTCGATAAGAAAGAAAAGGACGGTCGCTAATTCCGCTTCCCTGCATGACTGATTTGTCGCCATGACAACGGCCGCAGGTTTCAGCAATGTTACTGCGGTTGATGGTTGACTTTGGATCGCTTGCGGGGAGGATCGACGTCATGTCGCCATTTCTGGTGTGACAATCTACACAGGTGGCTGCTTTGTGGCCGCCCTGAATTGCGCGCGCATGAAAACCATGATCGTAGGCCGCGTGTACCTCGGTATGAAATTTTGCGCCGCCGAGGTATGGGAGATTACCTGGGGCGTGACAACCCTGACACTGAAGAACCGGCGAGGTGATTTCGGTTGGGCTGGGGGTAGGCGACGGCGATTGCGCTTGCCCGCTGATGGGAAAGACCAGCAAGGCAGCCACGAGTAACAGGAATTTGGCGCAACGCTTCATCAGATCATACACACAGACACCTCCTGTACTTCACGTTTCGCACAAGAGGCGTCTAAGTTTTAAATCCTGGCTGTCTCTCTGTGCAGTGACAGAGATCGCGAACGCTGCGCCTACATCGTTATTTCTTCAACGATTTCATGTAAGCGACGAGTGCTTTTGCCTGCTCTTCGTTAATCCCTTTCTCTTCGTAAGCCGGCATGTTAGGAGGTTTCTCTGGCTTTTTGCCTTTAAGCACAATCTGCACCAGATCCGCATCCGGTAAAGTTGCGTCAAATTTCTTTTCGGCCGCTGCGCCATGGCAGGCGACGCATTTCGCCTTGAACGTGCCGGCTGCATCAAACTGGTCTTGATTGACAGCCCGCGCTGCCGCCGAAATCAAGGCAAACCCCGCTACAAGCATCGCCACACCAGTGGCCAGCGTCATCATTTTGAACGTTTTCATCTTCCCAACCCTTTCTGTCAGTCTCGACGGCGCAAGCCACCGTCCTGGTTCGAAAAATGGTTGGGCAATGTGCGTGCCGGGGGCCAATTCGGCGATTTAACGCCCCTCAAAGCGATCGCTTGCGAAGTTTTGCCCAGCTCAGGCGAAAGTTCGCACAACCACGGACCCCCTAACTCAGGCCGCTGCTTTCTTGTGACACGCCACGCATTTTTTGGATGTTGGCGCGGTGGTGTCGGCTTTCGTCTTCGCCACTTCATCGTGACAGCCGCCACAATTTCGATGGAACGCCTGCTGGTTGTTCAAAACGATCGGCTCAGCGCTTCCTTCCAGCTTGATCTGTGGCAGCGCGGGTAATAGTTTCGGCTTCTCTTCTGCTCGCGCATGGCAGTCGTGACACGCATTCACCGCAGGAGCACTCGGATCCTTTTCGAAGAGATCCGCGGTCAGAGTTGTCGTGCGGTCCGCGGGCCACGCAGTCTTGTGGGGTGGATGCTTGGCCGCTTCAGACGCCGGTTGCGCTGTGTGGTGACACTCGACGCATGCGATCGGCTTAGTACCATCCGCGCTGCGATTCTTGGTGATATGGTCCATGTGGTTGAACTTTATCGCTCCCAATTTTGCGGCGGACCCCAGAACGATAACCTCCGGCGGCTTTTTTCCTTCCTGCGCCAACGCCTTGGATGGAGAACTCGCCAATCCGAAGACCAGTATCGTGCATGCCAGACAGAGAGCTAAGATAGTCAAGATTTTCATTTTTTTACCTCACTCACAGCTACCCAATTTCTTAAGGGGACTACTTTGCCGGTTTCGGAATCGCGCTAACGTGACTTGCCGGCACCGCCTGCTTGCCAAAGACTACGTGACACTTGGTGCAAACAAAATTCGGGTTCGTCTTCTTTTGATCAATCTCGTAGTTCAAAGCGCCGCCTTCAGCGGAAGTTGCCGTCACGTGACAGCCTTCCGCGCCGCCGCACGATCGCACGGGGACCTTCAGCGTTTGCGGGTCGATCGTATTCATGCGTGCTGGAGTATGGCAATCGGTACAAGCCAGATCCGGATGCATGCCGCCCTCATGCCGGTATGCGCCTGCGGAGATGCGCTTCCGCCAGGCGTTCAGCATCACGCGATCGCTGACCGCCATTGTTTTGGGCAAACCGGGATCGAAGTCACTGGTAATTTTTACGGCGGAACTCGCAAGCTTGTGACAGACCTGGCAATCAACTGAAGTGGGTGCAATTCCCGAATCGGCGTTGTGACAAGTGAAACACCCGGTATGACTCACCGGGATGGTCTTGAATGTGCCCTTCTTTAACCAGAATGCATCGCCCAAATTCTTCGGGGGCTTCGTAACGTACTCTTCGCTCGAGTTGCCTTGCGGTTGATAAGTTTGATGACAGACTGGACAGTTCGCCGGCGGCTGCTTCTGCTGGCTTCTCCAGGAAGCATTAACAAACGCCGGCGCCGCACGTCGCTCGATAGTCGGAGTGTTGCGACTGACTACTTCAAGATGCGTTTCATGCGGAAAATGTACTGCGAACTCGCTGATGAATTCTCGTCGTGGCCGCGCAGCATCCGTCACGTCTCCAAGACTCGGAAAGAGGTAACGCGTAGTGTTACGCGGCGTCACTGCGACATGGCAATTCGAACAGATTGCCGGGGCGGGCCTTTCGCGCGCGAAGAACTGTTCGCGGTGACAATTAAGACAGGAGGAATGTTCAGGAAACTCCGCCACGTCAGGAAAGGCAGCATCGCCTTTACGTACGTCCTTCGAGTTTTTGGTAGGAACCTTGTGGCACGAATTACACGCCAGTTTCTGCTTCGTGACGTGCGTCGAATGCGAGAAGCTTGAGTACTGGCTTTTGAGCGTTCGCTGAGGTGGACTCCGCCGGGTTTGCGCGCAGATGTGGTTCAACATTAAAGAGAGGGCCACAGCTATAACCGGAAATATTAGTCGTCTCAGCACGTGATCAGCAGTTTCACGCAATGACCACAAAGAAGCACAAAATGCACAAAGTCGTTTTGGCCTGACGTTTGGTGGTTTTGTGCTTTTTTGTGGCGATCTACTCCCGGCGGCCGAAATAGAGGCGCAACGACGTATAAGGCAGATGCGCGTGATAGTTCTGCGGCCGGGGGCCTACGATAGTGCTTTCGTTGTAATTGTAGTACTGATACCCGACGTTCCAATCCAGCCGGTGATGCAGCTTGATAGCCAGCCTCGCCTCCGGCGACTGAAAACTCATGGGATACGATGCGATCAACGTTCCCGGATTGCCGGTCGGATCCGCCACTCGATTCCCCTGACCGTTGTCCTTATTAATGCGATACGCGGCAAACAGCGTTGCGCGCGGAGCTACCCGCATCACAGACTCAACAAAGAAGAAGTTGTTCCTCACGAAGTACAAGTTGTTTCCGAGTGGATGCTGAACGCTGTTGAAGAAGTAGTCGATGATCGCCTTGCTGTTTATCCAATGGTAATTGTAGCCGGTGCTGAGAGAGAACCTCGAAGTCGCGGTCCAATCGAGTGAAGAAGTAAAGATGCGCGACTTGATATTCACGCCGAAATCTTCGAGGGAAACGCCCGCGATCTCGGACGGATTCGAGTTGTCTTTCGTGATTACGGCAAGATTGAACGCGACTCGTGAAGTAGGTTTGTAACGACTCTTAAAACGAACGTTCGTGTAGTCGTAATTGCCGATGCGCGTGAATACATTGTCAGCGGTGCCGTGCTCGGCGTCGAAATACAAAGTCCATTCATGCAGCGGCCGCGCCTTGAAGCCGCCAAGTATCGCATGCGTGTTGTTATGTTCCTCGAAAGCGGTTGGTACAAGCGCCACCGGCGCGTTACCGCCGAGATTGAATCCGCTGATCGCTTCTTCGACGCGTCTACGCGCGTAGCGGTAGCCGAGATGGACTGAGTAGCGCGGATTGAATTGATAGTCCCCTTCGATCGTGTTCTGGACCTTTCGATACTCGGTGCGTGTGTTGGCGTTGCGATCAGTGAACCCGATGGTGTCGGTCCTGGTACCGCGCGTCAGCGAGAAGAAATCACTGAAGAGCGCGGCGCCGTTGATCTCGAAGGTCTCAACCCTGAACGTATCTGAGATCCGAAACTTGTCCGTCGCCAACCACGTGAGGCCGAGGTCTCCGAGCCAATTGGGTCTTTCTGTATCACCCGTGAGACTGTACCGGCCCAGGTTGAGAATATTCGGAGTTGCGCCCGGTGGGCTCGGCGGAAAACCTGTGATTCGGGGATTCCAATTTCGACCGGTGAAGCTCTCGAGGAAAGAATAGTTCTGTTTCGCTTTACTGTAGATGATGCGACCGGTGATATCGAGTCTTTCCGCAATGAGAGTCTGCAAGCTCAGGCGAGTGTAATTAACACTGCCGCGCGCCGGTTCGTTGCGATCGAAGCTCGTCAAATTCGCCGCCGCCGTGTTCACGTTAATGCCCCGGTTAACTCCTTCGTCGATCACACTGTCTTCGCGAAAGCGGCGGAACCCCTGCAGGAAAGAAAAGTTGACTCCTCCAACACGGCCATCGGCGCCCACACGGAAATCGTTCGCGCGAGATCGAAGTTGCGACAGTAAATTGAATTCATTTCCACCGACGTGATAGCTGGTGAATGCCGGTCCACTATAGCGTTCGGGTGAGTAGCCGACATTGAATCGAATACGTTCATTCTTCGGGAGTAGAGTGAGATCAAAATCGCCCAGATGTATTCGCGTGTTGTACCCGTGTTCTCCGGTGGTCAGCTTGGGTGGAACGCTAAACGTGGCGGGACTGAACACCCAATTCGGATTCGCAAAGTTGTTGAGGAAGCGAAAGTATTTAAATCGACGATAGGTGCCGTCGAATCGATACCACTTGGGGTTCTCGGCGCTGACGCGCAGATTGCCTTGCGGATCTGCTCCCCAGCCGGTTGAGTTCACCAGGAAGGTTTCGAACAAACCGCCCTTGCCGTCTTTCGATCTCAACAAAAACGAACTGTCGAAGAGTCGTGGACCGGCCTTGTAGTTGAGGTCGCTCTGGTACTTGTTCAGATCGCCGCCAACCCGCAGACCTCGGTAACCAAACTCGACACTGGAGACAACCATAAAATCCCCGGCGCCCTCGCCTGCTTCAACCGGGCCGTCGACGGAATCGGATTTTGTGGGAGACGGTGAAGGTGACGGTTGCTGCGCCGCCGCCAAACCCATCGTCACGATTAGTACCAGCACCAAACCCATTATGCGCGACGAGATCTTTTCCTTCGTGCTCATGGAGCCCATCCTCGTTCAGGTAATAAGTTCGACAGCGGACAGCTAGATAGTTGCTAACGGAAAAACACCGGGCTTGTTCGCGAACCGTGAATCTTGATATGGCAATTCGTGCAGTTCGCGTATTGCGCGTTCTGGTTATGCTGCGGACCCGCAGGCTCGTCCGCGCCGACACCGTGCGCAGCGCTATGACACGTCAGACAAAGCTGCGCTACGCGGCTGGTAATCAATAAACGCGGGTTAGATGAACCGTGCGGTGTGTGACACGCAACGCACCCTTCGGTCTTCACGGGAGCATGCTCGTAAACAAAAGGCCCTTGCTTATCGACGTGACACTTAATGCAAGCTGCGTCGGCGCCGGTCGCCAGTCTCGTTTGTTTAAGTTCAAAACCGCCGTGCGGATTGTGACAGTCGGTGCACTTCATTACGCCTTCCAGCACCTTGTGATGGAAAGGCAAATTAAATTGGTGCTTGACCTCACTATGACAGCCCAGACAGAGTTGCGGCTGGCTGTTTCTGAGCAACTTCACAGTTGACATACCAGGCTTCTGCGCGTTTGCCGGCGAGACGAATACGTTTGAAGCCGCGACCTGCCGGCCAGTTTCCGGGCTGTGAGCGGCGTGGCAATCGGTACAGCCGATGTCGTTGCGCCAGTGCTCACCACGACGGAAGTTATTATGTTCCTCCCGGCCGGAGTGGCAGCTCAAGCAGGTTTCCGAGGTCTCCTTCGAAGACTTGTTCTTGAATGAAATGATCTTCTTCGGGTCGCCTTCCTCAACGTGGGCCTTGCCTGGACCATGGCAAGACTCGCAACCCGTCACCTTCTCTTTCCAACTGGCAAGCCTTGTCAGTTGGGCATGAGAAGTATGCGAGAAGTTCTTGAACTGATCTTCGTGGCATTCTTTACAAACATCGCTGCCTACGTAGTCATCAGACTTGTGGGCCGCCGGTTTGGTTTGACCCGGTTGGGCAGAGTGCGATGAACTGCTGGAGCTGAGCCAGCCAATGGCCCCAACGATGAGCGCACAGATCAGGAGTGCTTTCATGAGTGTATGCAATCTCCGGCCCTCCTTGAGTTTCCTTTTGATTAGACTGACCTTGAGCAAAATGGCCAATGCATTTTAGATTTCCACGTCCCGTTTCGATGTGACGATTGTCACGTGAGTACGCGAATCATGTACCCAGTAAGCTCCCGGCGTCAAGGTTTTCAAGCAAGCGCAGTCCTCTCCAAAGCCGTGCGATCGTAAATCAAGATGGTATCGGAGGTGATGCGCACTATCCTGCGCCTGGTAAGACCAGCCAGCAGGCGCGTGACCGTCTCGCGCGACGAACAAATCATTTGCGCGATCTCTTCCTGCGTAAGCACTCTATCGATACGTACCACGTCTGAATCGCTTACTCCGGCCTCATCGCACCAGTCAAGCAACAACCTTGCCAGCTTTGCGTTGGCAGTTTGCGGTAGAAGCACCGATCGCGCGCGGTTTGTGACTTCAGTTATCTCCCGGCTTAGTATCTGTAGTACGGCCTGAGCGCCAGGCTGGCTTCTCTCCATCAGCTCTATGAACTCCGAACGCCCGATGAAATCGGTGCGACACGGTTCGATAGTTTTTACCGTCGTGTTGTAGACCGAATCCCGCAACACGGAGTTCAACCCCAGTACGTCGCCGGCTCGAGCAATCCCTAGAATCACCACCCTTCCTTCACTAGAGGCGATCGACAAGCTTGCCCGTCCAGTTCGCAGTATAAAAACCCCTCGAGCTGCTTCTCCTTCGGCGAACAAAACCTTTCCGCGAGGATGTAGTGAGCTCAGGTGGCTGATGTTGAAAGCATGTATCGCATGCAACAGCGACTGGACATCTGCTCGCAGTCCCTCTGTAGCAACCCGCGATAGCTCATGTATCTGTTGTTGTTGCGCGCTCGGCATGTCAGACCCCGTCTGAATTTCAGTCGCGGTTTGCAAGCGCAATGTCTATGCCAAGTTAACGGCGCCTTACTTATTGGGTATTCGCTGTTTCTTTCGGTGAGCTGCGGGGAAAATCTCGCAGCGCAGCCGGTGTCTGCGGGAGATTCCCCAATCCTTACGCCGCTAAGAAGCACAAAAAGCACAAATGACTACGGGGCGCATTTGTGAATTTTCTGCACTGTCGTGGGGTTATCAGCACTTGCTTTGAGATGTTGCTGGAAGAGTTTGGCTGAGGCTTCGAGAAAGTCGTAGGAGGTAACAATACCTACTAGTTGATTGCCCTCGACCACAGGCAGACACCCGATGCGATTCGTACGCATGATTTCCATCGCTTCCAAGGAGGACGTCGACGGAGAAACTGTGACCGGGTCCGCCACCATGATTTCCTGCACAGTGACTGTCTCCCCATCCTCATTCGAGCGGTTTCCCTTGCTGAACATGCGCAACAGGCCGCGATGCGTTACCAGACCCACCAGCCGGCCCTCTTCGTCTTCAACAGGCACATGACGGATGTGGCGCCAGTCCATCACGCTCGCCGCGAGGTCAATCAAGTCGTTGGGCTTCACGGTAAACAAGTCACTCGACATGAACTGTCCGACCGTGCGATAGCCCTGCTCCCATTCCTCCGGCTCGGCGATTTCATCCACCGGCCAACGGTGAACCGGTTCCTCTTGCTTTTGATTTTTCAACATCATTGCGGTCAACGCTCTCTGGCGAGCGTCTTTCGAGATTGCGTCTCCCATCGCCGTGAGCGATTTGGTGATCCAGCGCGCGCCCGTCTGCCTGCACTGCACGCGCTCTTCGATGATGCGGAGATACTTATCAATGTCTTCACTCGAAACTTTCGCATTACTCAAAGCCTGGCGGGCAAGCGGCAGCAAGTGATCGAGAATGAGCGACGCCGCGCTGTGACTTTGTCCGTCGATCCAGTGGAATTGAGCATCGAGTCCATGTCTCGCGGCGCGGAAGAAGTTTGACTTGGCATCGTCAAAAGCCATCCTCTGCGAAATATCGCCGTACGCTTCCGGAAGAGCGAGCATGAGACCGATAAAGAAAGCGGCATTGGCGATTTCATCGACCACGGTTGGACCCGAAGGCAGCGCGCGATTCTCGATGCGCAAGTGTGGTACGCCATCGGCAACGCCGTAGCAGGCGCGGTTCCAACGCCAAACGGTGCCGTTATGCATTCGCAGCGCAGAAAGCAGCGGCGTCCCACCTCGGGCGAGCACCGCAAACGGATTCTCCTCCGGTTGGGTAATCATGATCGGACGGAAACGAGAGATCTGGTCGTGGAAGAGTTCGACAACTGAATTCCGCAACCACTGATCGCCAAAACTCACGCGCGTCGGTTGGCTGCGTGCAAGTTGCGAGCTCGAACGTTCGTCTGTCGAGTGCTGAAACAACGCCACACGCGTTTCCTGCCACAAGCGTTGACCAAACAACAACGGCGAATTGACGGCAGCCGCCAGCACCGGCCCCGTTATCGCTTGCGCGGTGTTGTAGTGATTGACGAACTCGCCGGCGCTACTCTGGAAGTGGATCTGAAAACTCGTGTTGCACGACTCCATCATGATGTTGTCGTGCGTGAGGTGCAGCTCGTCGAGTCCTTTGATGTGAATCGACAGCGGGCCGCCGCGTAACCGGATGACACCTCGGTCGAGTTCGTGGTAACGCGCAACCGGAGTGAGATTGTCGAGCGTTAGATCCGACTTTTGCAGCGTCGGTAGAATGCCGGAGAGAAGAACGTCCGCCTCCTTCGTGGCGGCGCTCTCGCGCGCGCGAGCGATCACCTCCCGGAGCTCTTGTTCCATTTGACTGAAACAATCACCCGTGAGATCCAACGGCGTCAAATTGGCTTCGAGATTGAACCTCGCGATCTCTGTCGTCAGTCGCGGGTCATGAGCATGATCCAGGACTTCCAACGACACTGGAGCGGGTCGCAGGTAGCGATCGATCAGAAACATCTCCTGCTCTGCGCCGATGCGCCTGACACCACTCTCGACGCGCCCGTCTTCGAGCATGAACGCGAGCGCGCGCAGGTCTTCCAGCAACGACTTCATGAACACCTGCGACTTTTTCTCGTCAATGTTTTGTTCGACCTTATGTTCGCCCATATTTAATTCTGATTGATTCTGGACCGGGGTCAGTACCACCCGCGGTAGCAAGTGGGTCAGTATCAGCTCGCGACATTGCCCAGATAATGTTCACTCGCTGGCCGACCCACCCGCCATCGCAGGCGGTAATGACCGTTTCCAACAAAGGACCGCTGACTCTTAAGCTAAAAAGTCTACAGACCGGATTGTGTTGAGCTCAGACGAAAGCAGACTCAACCTCTGCTCTTTCAGAAACTTTTGTAACCCCGTTCGCCTGGCCGGGCTTCAATGGGCGCGCAACCAGCACTGGACAAGGCGCCTGCCGCAGCACGCGATCGACGTTCGATCCAAACAGCGCGCGCATTCCAAATCCGGCGCCGTGTGCGCCAACGCTGATCAAGTCGATCTCGTTCTTCTCGGCGTAATTCAATATCTCGCGATAGGGTTGCCCTTCGCTAACGCCGGTCTTGATGTCGCACCAAAGATGAACATCAACCGGCACGACTCGCTGCAATCGACGCGCGGCCGTGTGGTATGCCGATTCGCTCTTGGTCGGATACCAGGCGATCTCAGGCTCATTCAACGAGCGTGGCGGCAACACGTGAAGCAAATGCAATTCTGCCTGGTGCTCCTGCGCCAATGACAACCCATACTTCAGTGCCAGTTCCGCATAATCGGAGAAGTCGTATGCAACCAGCACACGCTTCAATTTGATTTGCAGTCCGTCATGAATCGACTCTCGTTCGTCATTGTGCATAACCAGCACCGGACAAGGCGCGCGCCGGCAAACGGATTCCGCCGTTGATCCGAGCAGCGCCGCACGATGTGGACGCCGCCTCGATCTCATAACTATCAAATCAGCACGCTCCGTCTGCGCCTGGTTCATGATCTCTTCGCCGACGTCGTCGGTAGTTGCGACGACTGCTCGCCAACGCACGCCTGCGAGATCTGACGGATCGACATGTTCGAACACAGATGATTCGAGAATGCCGAGTTCCTCGTCGTTGTCCACACCTTGCGAGCGCGGTTCACAGTGCAGCAAAACCAGCTCGGCGTCATACGCGCGCGACAAAGCCACGGCATAACGGACTGCATTTCCGGAGTATGGTGACAGGTCCGTCGGACAGAGAATGCGTTTGATAGTGATCATTGTAAGTAAGGCGATATGCCCCTCCGTGGCGATCCAGTTGCACCGGGCAACAACTCGCTATCAGACCGCCTGCCGTAAAATCCGGACATCAGCCGATCGAGCGCGTCGTCAACCCTGCGCAACCGCGCGTGAAGCACATTTCGGTTGCTTTCAGAACCTTCTCTGAGTAGGGCCTCGCAAAGGTCTTCGCGTTCGCCGTGCAAACGGTTCCAAACGAGTCCACCTGTTCCACCAATCGGAATTTCAGCCAAACGGATTGTGCGATTCTCACTCATGATTTTGCCTCCCCCCCCAACCTGTTTATAAATGCGAAAGTTCCCAAAACTCTTGTTGTGCGCGTTTCGCCCAACTCCAAAAACGACCTTGCCTCACCGTTGCCGGTTCATCTGTCCAAATGTCTTTGTGCAAATAAATACTGTCGCTGCCATATTCATCAATCACCAGCTTCACCTCGTGTGAGTAGTGAGCGACGGGTTCGTGCCCATCGACTTCGGCAGCGAGGTTCATCGCCGCGACGGTTCCCTGGCGCACAGCCATGTGGCCCAACTTTGGTCCGCTGAAGTTAACGCAGTCGCCGGCGGCGTAAATCCGTTCCTGGCCAATCACCCGCATCGTCGAATCGACGTTGATGTAGCCCTCGTCGCTTGTGATTCCAACGTATGACGCTGCCGAAGAGCCGCGGAACGGCGGCACGAGCATCAGCAAGTTGAAGTCGAGCTCACGACCGGTATTCGTAATCGCTGAATTGGGCTTCACTGACGCAACGGCCTCGTTTGCCAGAAACTCTATGCCGTGCGTATCGACAGCCTTCTTCAGGATCGCGGCGGCGTCAGAGTCTCCAAACTCTGCTTCAACCCAACTCGGACTGACGATCGTGATTCTTCCCTTGTCGCCTCTTGCTTTGAGCAGCCCGGCCAGGGCGAATGCTGTTTCGTAAACAGGCACCGGCAGGCGCGCTCCGAAACACTGGCCGATGATCGCTCGTCCTTCGTGAAACTTGTCGATGGCTTTACCGAACTGAATGGCCTTGTCTACGTTCAAGAGGTGATGCGCATGTTCGTAGAAGCCGGGGATTCGCTCGGTTGCAAGACGGCGGCCGAGTGCAACTATGAGGTAGTCGTAGGAAAGATTTCCCTCGACGTCACCATGCGCGATAGTCACTTTCCGCTCGACCGGATCCATCCGGGCTACTTCTGCTTCGATGAAGTTCACGCGCCGACCCAACATGGCGTGACGCAGGTCGAACGACACGTCTGTCTTCTCGCACTTACCGAAAGCCAATCTCACCAGGGCGGGATAAAAAACAAAATGACGGTTGCGGGAAACGAGCGTGATCTGGTGTTCGTCGCCCAGTTGCTCAGACAGGCGCTCGGCGGCTACGACGCCACCGAACCCACCGCCAAGTATTAAAACTCTCGCCATCCCCGTGTTCCTTTTCTTAACAGCGATCACGTCCGACTCTTACCCCGTGCACAAGGCGTACCACGCGCGATCTAGTTGGAGTTTTGCTGAAAGGAGAAGCTTTGTTGCGGGGTATTTCCCAGCTAGACGGAAATTTCGCGCAGGCGAGCTTAGCCACAAAGAAGCACACAAAGCACAAAATTGAACGAAGGCGTTTTGTGCTTTTAGTGCTTCTTTGTGGCTAGTCCTTTAATACTTGCGCGAGGGCGGTGAGTAACTTTTCGGCAGTGTAAGGTTTGTTGAGGAATATAGAGACGCCCTCGAGCACACCCTCGCCGGCGCGCTGTCCTGTTCCCAAACCGCTCGCGGCAATGATGCGGACTTTCGAATTCATCCGCTGCAACGCGCGGATTGTCGCGGGGCCGTCCATGAACGGCATCACCATGTCGGTAAGCACCGCGGCGATGTCGTTCTTCTTGTCCGCGTAGAGCGCGAGCGCCTCCGTTCCGTCGTTTGCGGTCAACACCCTGTATCCAAACGTTTCGAGCGTGCCGCGTGTAATCTCGCGAATCGACTCTTCGTCGTCGACGACAAGAATCAATTCACCCTTCCCGAGCGGAAGATTTGTTTGTAACCCGGCGAGTTCGACGGCTCCCGGCATATCGATAGCCGGAAGGTACAATGTGAACTGGCTTCCGCGATGCAGTTCACTGTAAACGTTGATGAAACCGCCGTGACTCTTCACGATCGTCAACGCCGTCGACAGCCCAAGACCCGTGCCTTTCGTCATCTCCTTCGTCGTGAAGAACGGTTCGAAGATCCTGCTTTGAACTTCCGGCGACATTCCGGGGCCTGTATCGGACACGCTGATCATTACGAAGCGTCCGGCCTTCGCTTCGATGTGCATTCGCGCGTAGTTTTCGTCGAGCAGAATATTCTGCGCCTTGATTGAAATCGAGCCGCCTTCCGGCATCGCGTCGCGCGCGTTCACACAGAGGTTCATCAACACCTGGTGCATTTGCGTTGCATCGGCTGAGATGACCCAGAGATCCGTGGGTATTTGAAAGTTGATCTCGATCGACTTCGGCAGCGTCTCGCGCAGGATTTTCACAATCTCCTTGATCAGGTGCTTAGGCTGTAAGGCCACGCGCTCGCCTTCGACACCTCGCGCGAACGACAACACCTGCCGCACCATGTTGGCGCCCCGGTCAGCATTCGTGCGCAATACATCAAGCCACTTCTTACTGGTCTCGTCAGTCGTCTTCAACTGCAACATATCAATCGCCATCAGGATCGGCGAAAGCACGTTGTTAAGGTCGTGAGCAATTCCCCCGGCCAGCGTGCCGATCGATTCCATCCGTTGCGCACGCAAAAACTGCGCTTCCATTCGCTTTCGCTCGGTGATGTCAGTGTTGATTACGAGAATGGAGTGGGGAGTGCCCTGCTCGTCACGAACGAGCGTCCAGCGGCTCTCAACGATCATTTCTGCGCCGCTGCGACGTCGTTGGTGGATCTCACCTTTCCACTCGCCGTTTCGCATGACAGCCTGCCGGGCTTCGTTAAATTTGGAAGGCTCAGCGCCAAGTAATTCCTGAGCATTCTTGCCGATTACCTCCTCAGCGGACCAACCGTAAATATTCTCGGCGCCCTTGTTCCAAAAGCGGATGCGCTGGTCGAGATCGCGCACGAGGATCGCATCCTGCGCCTGGTCCAGCAGCGCCGCCTGCTCGCGGATCTGCTCTTCGGCTCGCTTGCGCTCGGTGATGTCGCTGCGGATTGCAACGTACTGGTAAGGTTTTCCCTCTGCGTTGAGAAATGGAACTATCGTCGTATCTACCCAGTAGTAACTTCCGTCCTTGGCCCGGTTCTTCAACTCCCCACGCCAGACTTTCCCACTCGCGATCGTGGTCCACAGGTTTCTGATGAATTCTTTGGGATGGTAGCCCGAGTTGATGATGCGGTGGTCCTGGC
>DASSEB010000302.1:0-7490 GCA_035696765.1 Pyrinomonadaceae bacterium
AGAGTTAGACAGAGTCATTGAGTCAGAGGGGGTGCGTATTTATGCAATTCCAGAATGTCCAGCAATCGGCACTCGTGAACAATAAGTTCCGGAAGGTCTTGTTCACGAACAAACACTCTCAGGTGGTCTTGATGAGTATCCCTCCGGGTGAAGACATTGGTCGCGAAGTTCACGAGCTTGTCGACCAGGTTCTGATTTTCGTCAAAGGCGAGGGACGAGCGGATCTGGGCGGTGAGACCCACGACATTAGCCCCGGCGATATGTTTGCGGTGCCCGCCGGAATGGAACACGACTTCATTAACACTGGCACCGAAGATATGAAACTGTTCACTGTTTACTCGCCGCCCGAACATCCGGACGGCGTGGTCCACGCCACAAAGGCGGATGCTCTCGCTCATCCGGAAGAGTAACTACAGCCTAGAGCGAGGTCGTTCATTTCAGCGCCTTGAATGGCGCAACTTAGAAGGAGTGAGAATCATGTTGTGGACAATATTTGTAATCCTGTTGGTCCTTTGGCTATTGGGCTTTATATCGGGTATAGGCGGCGGCACCAGCCTGATTCATCTCGTGTTGGTCCTGGCTGTGATCGTATTGATATACAACCTGGTCACTGGCCGACGCACCGTCTAGAAAGGCGTTCGTCGCTACGACTCTGTGCGGACGCATGCAGGGCCACTGCGTGAACGTGGCCCCTTTCATCCCCAATCTGCGAGTCGTAATTTGTAGATCGGTGGAGGAATTGTTCTTGCTCACTACCTCGAAGGGCTGTTGTAAACGAGGAAGTCTTAGACCGCCTCAAGTGTGCTTTGGACGCAAAATCGTCCACGCTAAGTAGATTCCTAATGCGAGCGCGCTTAGAAACCCAAAGGCGAATACAAGCCAGGCCCACCGTTCCCATCCGGGAGGCCGGTACACTGAGGCGAGAACAGCCAGCCCATTAATGAAGGCAGCGGCAATCACTCCCAGTACAATCCTGTTCGCGATTCTCTCAAGGCGATCAATGACCGGATCAAAGCCTTCGGGACGCATGCCAATTTGAAGATTTCCATCTTCAGCAGCGCCGACAATCCTTCGGAGTTGCTGCGGAAGCTCCACTCCCAGTTTCGCAACTTCCAAACTGGCACGCCCAAAGTTGCGAACCCATCTGAACGGAGAATACTGACGGAGGACCAGTCGCTCGGCGTAAGGCGCGAGTGACGTCGTAAACTGAAAATCTGGATCGAGATTCACTCCCAGTCCCTCAATCATAATTACAGTTTTGAGTAACAAGGCGAGGTTTGATGGCAGATGCATGTGATGCTGGCGCATGATCGAAAAGACATCATTCAGCAGAGCCGTGACCTTCAAGTCACCTAGTGGTAGGCCCCAGTAGGTCGACAGCAATCGTTCAATGTCCCGACGGACCAACGCACGATCGATTCGCTTTCGAGTAACACCAAGATCGAGAAATACATCCACCAGCCGATCTGCATCCTGATGGTTGATGGCGATCAATAGTTCCGCCAGGAGTTCCTGAGTCCGTTCGTCGAGAATTCCGACCATTCCAAAGTCAATCAAACCAATGGAGCCGTTCTCCTCAATGAAGAAGTTTCCCGGATGAGGATCTGCATGAAAAAACCCATCCTCGCACACCATTTTCAGGACAACGTTCGTAGCGTATTGTGCGAGCCGGCGGCGATCTGTCCCTTGTTTATCGAGGCCTTCCAGATCATTAATCTTGATGCCGCGGATTCGCTCGAGCGTCAGCACACGAGAGGTGGTGGCATTCCAAAACACGCGGGGCACGTGAATACCATGATCGCTTGCTAAATTCTGTGCAAACCGCTCGGCGCTGTGGCCCTCTCGGATGTAGTCAAGTTCAGCGCGCAGAGTTTGTGAAAACTCTTCAACCAGACCAACGAGATCGTATCGATCGGCGAATCCCAGGTGCCGGTGGGCCGTTGCCGCCAGCTCTTTCAGAATCTCGAGATCCTCATTCACGCTTTCGACGACGCCAGGCCTTCGGATCTTTACGACAACCTCTGTTCCGTCAGGTAACGTGGCAGCGTGAGCTTGTCCAATCGACGCTGCGGCTAGTGGTTGAGTATCGAATCCTGCAAAGACATTCTCTATGGGCTGGCCCAACTCAGACACCAGTGCTTCCCTAATTGCTTCAAAGGCAACCGGTGGAGCCGAATCCTGCAGCTTAGTTAGTTCGGCGAGATATTCGGGAGGGAGGAGATCTGCGCGAGTGGAAAGGATTTGGCCCAACTTAATGAAAGTAGTGCCCAGTTCTTCCAGGGCCAATCGCAAGTGTGCAGGTCTCGCGGGTGCCGGCCGGGAATTCACACCGGCAACAGTTTCATCATTGTTTCTTAAAAAGCCCCATCCGTGAGTTAGCAACGCACCAGCGATTTGCCGCGAGCGGTTCAAATGAAAGTTCTTTCGCCAACTGATGAGATTCATCATTTCCACACGATTCCTTCTGAATCTGCCGTCCAACCTAAACCGGTTGCCCGGCTTCGTTATGAGAAGTCGAGCAACCGGCTAGAAGAGTACGGTCTATGCAGTGGCCTTCATTGATTTCGCTTCCGTTGGTTCTTTGATTTCGAGTTTGCGCGTTGACGTTTCGACCTTGGCGCCCGCATTGTTATTTCTAGTACGCCATTGCGTTCAAATTAGAAATAGGGGTCAATTCGAACGTGGTCCCTCACTTGGGTCACACCTGGCGCATGGCTGATCGAGCCGAGTACCGCCCGCTTTTCTTGCCAGGAGTGAACTCGCCCCCATAAATCGACAGCCCCCTCATTAACCTCGATTCGTAAGCGTTCGGCCTCGCGATCTGCTCGACGCTCCAGAGCAAACTCGATCTCTTCCCGCAATTGTTTTGCATCGACAGCCTGTTTGCGAATCGTGATCTTGTTGATGACGCCAATCACGCCCGCCAACTGTCTAATCGCTCGTTCCGCATCGTTGCGTTCGCGCCAGTAGTCCACTTCGCCCTCAAGCGTGACCCACCCATCCGATACAGTTGATTGAATAAGTTCATTCGGGACCAATGCGTCCCATTCGAGGGCATTACGAACAGCACCTGCAATCTCCGAGTCAGTGCGTATGAAGCTATCCAATGGCATAACCTCGATGTCATTCGCTACATCAAGCACGCCCCCAACACGATGCGCCGCGTCCTGTGCAGCAATTTTCTGGGCATAACTCGGTACTACGCCGGTCAAAGTCGCTACTGCGTCCTTGACTTCAACGTTGATACTTGCCCACGCGATGCGCGAATCCCATTTCATTTCGCGGAGCACCCGTTGTTTAAGATCTCTGTCACTTCGTTTTTCCAGCATGATGATCCTCCCATAGCCTAACCAGGCTGTTGCCTTGAACGCCTGCCACCGCGCCCCTCCAATCTCACGTACCGCACCGCTTTTGGTCAGAGCAACGGTTGTGCCGTATTTGCGTTAGAAAAACCAGGCCACAAATCAACTGTTTAGCTTGGTTTTAGGCGGCTTTTCGTGGGGAAAGTTCCGCATGCCGCTGCGCGGAAACTCACTTCTGTCTGACGCTCAGAAAGAGGGACAAGCGCCAACAGTTGACTGGTCTAGGACGACGCCCGTGCATTGCAAAGCGGCACGGACCTTGCTCTTTTGTATTTTTCGAGTCGGGCAGATCTGCGCAGCAATGGAGCCGCGAATGATGGGAGATGAAGCACGTCATGAGAACAAACCAGCAACTTATCTACACACTCGATTTCGCAGAGATCGGCCTAAACGATATTTCGCGTGTAGGCGGTAAGAATGCCTCTTTAGGCGAACTTTTCAATGCGCTTAAGTCCAAGGGCGTTGGCGTGCTCGATGGCTTTGCTACAACGGCAGATGCGTACCGGGCCCTGTTGGCCCAAGGCGAACTCGAATACGAGCTGCGAACGTTGCTCTCAGATTTCGATCCGGAAGATGTAGAGGAACTGAGAAGGCGAGGACATGCTGCACGTGTGGCCGTTCTTGATACGCCGCTACCTAACGAGTTGCGAAACGCGATCATCAGCGCCTATGAACAGCTGTGCAACCGGCTCGGGCATGAGCCGGCACTTGCCGTGAGATCCTCGGCTACCGCTGAAGATTTGCCCGAAGCCTCGTTTGCCGGCGCTGCTGAGACATTTCTTAATGTTCGTGGTCGTACGGCGCTGTTGCGTGCCGTGCATCAGTGCTTCGCCTCGCTCTTTACTGATCGTGCAATTAGCTATCGGGCACGTCTTGGTTACGACCAGTTGAAGGTGGCGATTTCTGTTGGCGTACAGCCAATGGTGCGATCTGATAAAGCCAGCTCAGGTGTGATCTTCACCCTTGACACTGAATCAGGATTTCGCGACGTCGTATTGATTAGTAGCGCCTATGGCCTGGGTGAGTATGTTGTGCAAGGTGTCGTTACCCCGGATGAGTGGATTGTTTTCAAACCAACACTCAAGCTTGGCTATCGTTCTATCGTTGGGCGAAGGCTTGGTACAAAGGAGGTGCGCCTCGTTTATGGTGATGGCAACCGCACCACACGCAGCGAGGCCACTCCGCTAGCGGAACGCGGAAGGTTCTCACTCACTGATGATGAAGTACTCAAGCTCGCGCATTGGGCGTGCTTAATTGAAGAGCACTATTCCAAACAGGCCGGACATTCGCAGCCGATGGATATCGAGTGGGCCAAAGATGGAGTGAGCGGCAAACTCTTCGTCGTTCAGGCCAGACCGGAAACGGTCCATTCGGCAAAGGTAACGAATGCGGTAGCACAGATCTATCGAATCACTGGTGAACATGGGGCTCCGCTTGTCACTGGCCAGGCTGTCGGTGAAAAGGTCGGCGCTGGTCGCGTACGAATCGTCCATCGCATTGAAGAGCTGCAAAACGTCAAACCCGGTGACGTCCTGGTTGCGAGGCTCACCGATCCGGATTGGGAACCTGTAATGCGACGGGTCTCGGCCATCGTTACCGATCAAGGAGGACGAACCGCACACGCTGCGATCGTGTCTCGCGAGTTTGGCATACCGTGCATTGTCGGCAGTGGAAACGCGACTGAGATCCTTCATGATGGTGATGAGGTCACGGTAGTATGCTGCGAAGGGAGCGAGGGTCACGTCTATGCCGGGCGAATTGCTTTTGCGATTGAAGAGGTCGGCTCAGAAGCAGTGCCGCAAACACGGACGCAGGTGATGCTTACCCTTGGCGACCCGTCCACCGCCTTTCGGACGTCATCGATTCCGAACGATGGTGTCGGACTGGCGCGCACGGAGTTTATTGTTACCAATCACATTGGAATTCATCCGATGGCTTTGGCTCGCTACCCGAATCTAACGGATCGAGCAGCGCTGAAAGAAATAGCATTGCGCATCGGCGACGAGGAGCCACGCGAGTTCTTTGTCCGGCGCTTTAGCGAAGGTGTCGCGCGTATCGCGGCTGCGTTCTATCCCAAACCCGTGATCGTTCGAACCAGCGATTTCAAATCAAACGAATACGCGCGCCTTTTAGGAGGCAACGAGTTTGAGCCAAAAGAAGAGAATCCAATGCTGGGCTTCCGAGGAGCATCACGCTATTACGATTCACGTTATGCCAATGGCTTCGCGCTCGAATGTGCCGCGCTGCTACGTGTGCGCAAAGAGATGGGTCTGACAAACGTCAAGATCATGATTCCGTTTTGCCGCACCGTTGCGGAAGCAAAACGCGTGATTGAGGTGATGGCCCAACAAGGATTGAAGCAACGTGAGGATGGGCTCGAAATTTATGCAATGTGTGAGCTTCCTTCGAATGTCGTAAGAGCTGACGAGTTTCTGCAGGTCTTCGACGGGTACTCGATTGGTTCCAACGATCTGACGCAGTTGGTATTGGGAATCGATCGAGATTCCGGCACCATTTCGCATCTTTTTGACGAAAACGATCGTGCTGTTCTCGGCATGATCGCAGAGGTGATTGACGAGGCACACAGGGCCGGAAAACCGATTGGCATCTGTGGTCAGGCGCCTTCGGACTTTCCGGAGTTTGCGCGCTGGCTGGTCGAACAGGGCATCACATCGATCTCGCTCAATCCCGACGTTGCGATCAAAACGCACCTGGTGATTGCTGATGAAGAGAGTCTTCTATACGGCGCAGAGCCGGTGAAATCAGAGTCACCAAGGGGTGTAGTACCGAAGTTGACTAATGAGAGCCTTGCTTCTCATCAGTCGAACGTTGGCTGGTGCGCGCCACCTCAGAGCAATTGAAATGGAACATGAACATTCTGCTGAAGCCATCCAACAGCCTTTAGCCAGAGGACCCAGTCAGCATTCGCGGCCGGCCTGACCTATGCGGCTGGGGTCATCCTCAAAATGCTGGCAGATTGACTTAGCACCCACTTTGACGCCAATGGACTCAATGTCACATGTTGCGGTGCAAACAGACTGGCACGCGCTGGATGCGCGCGCAGTTGCCCACTCACTCGATGTAGATCCGACATCAGGATTAACAACGTCAGAGGTGAGCCAACGTCAACTTCTCTACGGTCGCAATGCACTTCAGAAAATTAAACCGCGCGCCGCGTGGCATATTCTCGCGGATCAATTCGCCAGCATTGTCATTGCGCTGCTTGCGGTCGCCGCTGCAATCTCCTGGGCCACGGGCGACAGTGCTGAAGCATTTGCAATCTTGATTGTTCTCATGCTGAACGCAACGGTGGGCTTCGCAACCGAATGGCAGGCAGATCGCGCCCTCGACGCACTGCGACGGCAGTCGCATACGAATTCACGGGTGCGGCGCAATGGCTTTCAAACATCCGTTGACGCAGAGGAGCTGGTTCCTGGTGATATCGTCATTCTTAACGCCGGCGATCGTGTACCTGCCGATGCTCGATTACTTGAAGCAGTTCGTCTCGAGACTGAAGAATCAGCACTGACGGGTGAAAGCACGCCCGTCGAAAAAAGCATCAAGGCTGTTCCAGAGCAAACTACTCTGGCTGAGCGCCAATCAATGCTCTACCTCGGGACCGCCATAGCCTCGGGCCGAGCCGTCGCGGCCGTGGTGAGTACTGGCACTGGTACTCAACTCGGAAGCATCGGCCGGCTTGTCGCGATCTCAACCAAGGAGCGCTCGCCGCTTGAAATACAACTCACTCATTTAGGGCGCCGTCTGGTTTACCTGGTTCTGATCATTGCCGCAGTGGTGATAGTTACTGGATGGTTGCGTGGCGATGGTCTTTGGATCATGGTCGAGGTTGGCATCAGTCTCGCCGTCGCCGCCGTACCGGAAGGCCTTCCTGCGGTCACGACACTCATTCTTGCTCTAGGCGTGCTGCGCATGGCCCGCCAGCGGGCGATCATGCGCCGTCTTTCTGCCGTCGAAACGCTTGGAAGCACTACTGTCATCTGCGCAGACAAGACAGGAACCTTGACCGAGAACCGCATGACGGTAAGGGAGTATTACCTATCGGATGGTCGCCGAATTGACATTGAAGGATCTCGAAATAGCCTCGAAGGCGACGAACTTCTCGAGCAG
>DASSEB010000303.1:0-15748 GCA_035696765.1 Pyrinomonadaceae bacterium
CGCAACTGCTTCAGGTGACCGTTGCAGAGTTTTCCCTTTTCGTTTTTCTCGTTGCAAACGGTCTGCGCGTTTGTGATTCGCTTGGGGACGGCAATCGTCTCGGTTGCTGACATGTTGGTTGCGCATTGTACACGAACGACAGGCACAGATAGAACACGTCTAGTCGAACTGGCGGGTAGTGATGTATGCTCTCGCGCGAAAATTCATGAGGAGAACCGCATGGTCGAGCTGATTCCTTCCCCAGATGCCGTGATGCAGATTCTGAAACGCACGGGCGCGTTTCGCGAGGGCCACTTCCTTTATCCAAACGGAAAACACTCGCCACACTATTTTCAAATGCCCCTTGCGTTCCGGTATTACGACACGGCGCGTGTGCTCGCAGTAGCACTGAGCCGGAAGTTTCGGCTCGAAAAAGACATCTCCAGCCAACTGCCGAAAGTTGCGGTTATCAGTCCGAGTTCAGGCGGAATTCCGGTCGCATTCGGTGTGCGGGACGCGCTCAACGCCGAACAGATCTACTGGGCGGAGCAGGAGCAGGGCCAGCGCATGTTTCGCCAGTACGTGAACCAGGGCGAGGTCAATCCGTGCATCATCGTCGACGACATCATCCGCAGCGGCAAGGCGATCGAGGAAACAGTGAAGCTGGTGAAATCTCTGGGCGCGAGAATAATCGGCTGCGGCGCGATCGTGTGTTTCGATTCAGCGCCAAAAGAAATCGAAGGCGTGCCGATCAAAT
The DNA here is from genome assembly GCA_035696765.1 of Pyrinomonadaceae bacterium. Lineage (GTDB taxonomy): Bacteria > Acidobacteriota > Blastocatellia > Pyrinomonadales > Pyrinomonadaceae > PSRF01. Next base: position 737 of record DASSEB010000303.1, read on the forward strand.
CGCTGGTCGAGTTTGGCGCACGCATGTACGAGAAGGACCAGGCGTGCGCGGAGTGTAAAGAAGGAGTCGCGGCCGAAGAGGTCCGCTTCTGATCCGCGTTCATCCGCGTAATCCGCGGCTAAATTTCGTGTCGATTCGCGAGCGCTTTATCCATCGTGACCTCGTCAACGTATTCGAGGTCGCTTCCCACCGGCATTCCCATCGCGATCCTCGTTACTCGTAGTCCCAATGGCTTCAGCAGTCGACTGATGTAGTTTGCGGTTGCTTCGCCTTCCGTAGTTGGATTGGTCGCGAGGATCACTTCCTTCACCGCCACGCCCTCATTATTTTCCGGTTTTAGCCGCGGCAGGAGATTGGCCAACTGCAATTCACTTGGTCCAATGTGGCGAATCGGCGATAGGCTCCCGTGCAGCACGTGGTAGACGCCTTTGAAGCTGCGCGTCTTCTCCACCGCTACGAGGCTATGAGGTTCTTCGACGACGCAGATCACCGAATGATCGCGGCTGGGCGACGAACAGAAGCGACAGGGATCGACTTCAGTGAGGTTGTTGCAGATCGAACAAAGAACGATCTTCTGCTTGACCTCTCGCAACGCGGCGATCAGTCGCTCGAGATCGGCTTCAGGCGCGCGCATGATGTGAAAGGCCAGACGTTGGGCTGACTTGTGCCCAATACTCGGCAAGCGCCTCAGTTCGTCGATTAATCTGGTGACGGGCTCGGCGTACTCTAGCATTGTCGATTAACCGAACATCCCACCGAGTCCTGGCGGCAACATTCCACCCAGCTTGCCCTTCATCGCTTCGTCCACTTTACGATTCGCTTCGTTTGCGGCAGCCATAATCATGTCCTGTAGCATCTCGACGTCGCCTTCCTTCACCGCCTCCGGATCGATTTTGAGTGCTATGAGTTCATGATTGCCTTTCATTTGCACGGTGACGACACCGCCGCCCGCTGAAGCATCGACGCGCAGTTCTTCCATCTCTTTCTGCATCTTCTCCTGCATCTGCTGCGCCTGCTTCATCATCTGTTGAATATTGAATCCGCCTGGAAACTTCATCACTCGCACCTCTCGGGAAAATTTAGGTCATGCTAACACCGATTACACAGATTCCAGAAATCGGTGTAATCTGCGTGATCTGTGAATAAAAACATTGACCGTGTGCTCGAGGCGCGCATCAATCTCTTCTACGATTTTCAGCCCGGACCCGTGTCTCCGGCGCCGTTGTTGATTGCCCTACACGGCTACGGCGGCAACAAGCGACAGATGATGCGCGAGGCACAACTGCTCGCGCCGAAGCAATTCGCCATTGCTTCGTTGCAGGGTTTTCATCAGCACATTAAAGAGCCGCGCGAAACTGGTGCTCCACTCCGTTTCGGGTTTGGCTGGTTAACAAACTTTCGCCCCGAAGAGTCAGTCGCACTTCATCATAAAGCCGTAATCGAAGTGATTCAGAGTTTGATCGACGAAGGCGCGGCCGATCCGGCGCGCATCTTTCTGCTCGGCTTCTCACAATCATGCGCGCTCAATTATCGCTTCGCTTTTACGCACCCTGAATACTTACGCGGCGTGATCGGTATCTGTGGCGGCATTCCCGGCGATTGGGAAACAAGCCCATTGTATCGACCAGCCAAAGTCGATGTATTGCATCTCGCAGGCACGCGCGACGAGTTTTACTCGCCCGAACGAGTTCGCGATTACGAAAGTCAACTGAAAACGCGCGCTGCCTCGGTTCTGTTCAAAACCTATGACGCCGCGCACGAAATTGTTCCCGAGATGCGCTCCTTTGTGGTCCAATGGTTAGCCCGTGCCACAGATGAACACTGATTCCACAGACCACGTTGTCGCTCCCGGCGTCGCTGAAATCGAGCGTGACGTTGAAGCCCGCAGCGCTGTCTTCAAAAAAGAGCTCGGACTTTTCGATTTAGTGCTGACGCAGGTCGTGTTCGTCGTCGGAACGTTCTGGGTTGGTTGGGCCGCGAGGCTTGGTCACGAGCAAAACCTGTTCTGGGTCCTGGCAATCATCACGTTCTACCTTCCGCTCGCGGCGGCAGTGATCTTTCTCAATCGCCTGATGCCACTCGAGGGCGGTCTTTATCAATGGTCCAAGCTGGCCTTCAACGACTTTGTCGCCTTCATGGTGGGATGGAACCTCTGGGTCTTCGCCATCTCTATTCTGGCCGGCGTCGGATTGGTGGTGACGACGAACATCTCGTATGCAATTGGACCATCGGCAGCGTGGATGAAAGACAATGCGACCACGATCACACTGATCAGTTTCATTCTTGTCACGGCGATGGTGGTGGCTGCGACGCGCGGCCTGGCGCTCGGCAAGTGGGTCCACAATATTGGCGGCCTGGTCCACCTAATCACTTTCGCGATTCTGATCCTCTTGCCGCTCGTCGCCGTGTCGCGGGTGATAGCAGGAGAGTACCGGCCATTTGCACTTCAGTTTCCCACCTTCTCTGCTTACAACATCAACGTCGGCAGTAAGCTCGCACTCGGTGCTTTGACGGGCTTCGAATACATCGCGATCCTGGCCGGAGAAACACGCGCGCCGGCGCGAAACATTGGACGCTCGGTAGTGATTGCAACGCCGATCATCGCGCTGATGTTCATCCTCGGGACCAGTTCGGTGCTCGCGTTTGTGCCGCGCGATCACATCGATCTGATCGGACCGATTCCGCAGGTCCTCTCGATCGGATTTCAATCTCTCGGATTGGTGGGGACAATCGGTTCGATTGCGATTCTCGGCATAACCGTGCGGACGATCGCACTCATGAGTATTTACTTTGCGGGCAACACGCGTCTGCCCATGGTCGCCGGCTGGGACCGTTTGTTACCCGCGTGGTTCAGCCGGCTGCACCCCAAGTACAAGACGCCGATCAACTCGATTCTTTTTGTGGGCGCGGTAACGTTGGTGCTTGGTCTACTGAGCTTGACGGGAGTGCGCGCGCAGGAAGCGTTTCAACTGATCGATAACGCCGGCGGGATTTTCTACGCCCTTACGTACCTCGTGCTGTTTGCGATCCCGTTGTTTGGGATGAAGGCGCTCGGCGTCAAAGCGCCGTTATGGCTAAAGATCGCCTGCGCGTCGGGCTTTATCGTCACTCTGATCTATATCCGGTTTGCGATCGTTCCGATTACGGAAGTGGGAAGTCCGCTCTCTTTTGCGCTGAAGATTATCGTCACAGTGCTGATAGCGAATGCTGTCGGGCTCGGTATTTATGTCGTCCGAAAACGAAAGTAAGTCGCTCGCGATCATCAACTGCTCTCAGGTGGTGACGCTTGCCGGACCGGCGGGCCCGCGCACCGGCGCTGAGATGCTGGCGCTCGCCGTTGTTTCGCGTGGTGGGCTGTTCGTTCGCGACGGGTTGATCGAACGTGCCGGGACGAGTGGTGAGATCGAACCGTTGATCGACGCGAGTACGACCGTTGTCGACGCGGGCGGCCGCGTTCTGCTTCCAGGCTTCGTCGATGCGCACACTCATCCGGTCTTTGCGGGAACGCGTGTCGACGAGTTTGAAGAACGAAGCAAAGGCGCTACGTATCAGGAGATTGCCGCGCGGGGTGGTGGGATTCAGTCGACTGTCATTCGCACTCGCGCTGCGAGTCTCGATGAGCTGGTTGCAACCGGGCGGCGTTATGCGAATTGGTTTCTGCGCGGCGGCACGACGACGGTCGAAGCGAAGTCAGGTTACGGCTTGTCGCTCGAAGACGAACTCAAAATTCTGCGTGCTATCAAACGCCTGGATGAAGAGACTCCGCTGCGCTACGTGCCGACATTCCTCGGCGCGCACAGTGTTCCGCCCGAATATCGCTCACGGCGCGATGAGTACGTTTCGCTGATCGTCGATGAGATGTTGCCGCAAGTGGCGCAGCAGAAGCTGGCTGAATACTGCGACGTGTTTTGCGAGGAGAAGGTTTTCACCACTGACGAATCGTGGAAAATCCTTTCTGCTGCACGTTGTCATGGACTGGGTTTGCGGATGCACGCCGATCAGCTTTCACTCTCGGGCGGCGCAAAACTCGCCGCTGAATTAGGAACAGTGACCGCCGACCATCTCGAACACACTGACGCCGCAGGAATCGAGGCGCTCAAAGAAGCCCGCGTGCAGCCAGTGCTTTTGCCGGGTTCGGTTTACGCGCTCGGTTCCGCTCGTTACCCGGCCGCGCGCGAGATGATTGATGCCGGTCTGGCTGTTGTGCTGGCGACCGACTTCAATCCCGGCTCATCGCCAACGCCTTCGATGACGATGATCCTGTCGCTTGCGACGACGCACATGAAGATGACACCCGCGGAAGCGGTCACGGCCGCTACGATCAATGCGGCTTACAGTTTGAACCGCGGCGACAAGCTCGGCTCACTTGAGCCGGGGAAAGTTGCGGACTTCGTGATTCATGACTGCGAAGACTATCGCGAACTCGCGTACTTCTTCGGCATCAATCACGCTTGGCGCGTGTATGTCCATGGTAAGTTGAACCACGGATGACACGGATAAAATCCGGATCGCAATCCGTGTTATCCGTGGTTGAAATTTACCGGTTGACGGTCGCGCCTCGGTATCTTATTATCCACCCAACACTGGAAAGGAGGTGATTCTAAAATATATGAGTTCTAATCACAGTGAGGTGGCTGCGGCCTGACCTCTGAACCAGCTAACTCGTTAGGATAAGGTTCAGTAGTCTCACTGCACAGTGCTCCTCCTTTCTGGAAGCTGCACACAGTCAGCCACAGGCCAATCCCAACAGTTCACCGAAGCCGTCCACGATTTCGATCGTGGACGGCTTTTAATTTGAAAATCCGGCAATCCTGTCTAAAAATAGCAGCGTGCACGAGCCCCCCGTCTTTCACGATCCGCATGGCCGTCGCTGGCGTCGCGTGCGACGCGTATGGCTGGCCATCTCCATTATCGTTACAGCGCTGGCGGCGATCTTTATTGCCAGCGTCTTCGCGAACCCGGTGCTTCCCAACTTCAACTTGAAAGCACTCGCGAGTCTGCCTCATTCCGTCGACCTGAAACCGAAACCGCCCAACATTCCCGCGAATCCCGTTGAGCGCAAGGCGCGCAAGGCGCAGGCGGAGCTGCAACGCGCATTAGCGACGACTAAATACGTCGCTCCCGGCAAACGCCGCTCGCATATCGCCGCCGTTCCGCCACCTCCAACGGTTCCCGCGCCGATCGTTCCTGCAACACGCCCGCTGTCGGTTGGCTTCTTTATCAACTGGGACGAGTCGAGCTACGAATCGCTCAAGAGAAACCTGGATCACCTCGATTGGGTCATCGCTGAATGGTCGCACTTGCAAGACGCGCCCGAAGGCGCGAATCCCCTCGTCACGGACGTTCACGTACCGGCCCTTAACTGGATTCGACTCAATCGTCCCGAGGTCCGCATTCTGCCGATGGTGCAGAACGTGGTGAACGAGGAATGGCAGCACGATCTGTTGGCGCGCTGGATCGCCGATGAACCACACCGGCAAACCCTCATCAACTCACTGACAAGTTTTGTCCAGGACAACAAATTCGCAGGAATTTGTGTCGACTTCGAGGAGCCACCCACTTCTTCGCAAGCCAATCTCCTCACGTTCGTGCAGGAGCTACACGCAGCCTTTGCCGCGAAAGGCCTGCTGGTAGTTCAAGCGGTACCGTTCGACGATCCTGATTGGAATTACAAAGCATACTCAGCCGCCGGCGACTACCTGATGCTGATGGCTTACGACCAGCACTGGACTGGCAGCGATGCAGGGCCGGTGGCCGCGCAGGATTGGTTTGAACAGAACCTCATCAAGCGGATGCACGAAGTCGATGCTGCAAGAACGATCGTCGCGCTCGGAAACTATGGCTATAACTGGAGCGACGCAGACAACCACGCCGACGAAGTTACTTTTCAGGAGGCATTGATAAGTGCGCGCGAATCGAGCGCCACGCCCACTTTTGACGCGGCTTCGCGCAACCCGTATTTCGAATACGACGAGGAGGATGAATCCCACCACAAGGTTTGGTTCCTGGACGCAGTCACCGCTTACAACCAGATCAGAGCTGCCAGCGGATACAAGCCGGCGGGTTTTGGAATCTGGCGTCTCGGATCTGAAGACCCGTCCATCTGGTCCGTTCTTGGAACTCAGCAGAACAGTTCCCCGGACGCGCTCCGGACCATCAACTACGGTTACGAGGTTGACTTCGAAGGCAATGGCGAATTGTTGAAGGTGATGTCGCGCCCACAGAAAGGCGCGCGCAATCTCGATATCGATGCGACAAGTGGGTTCATCAAGTCAGAGCAATTTACTGCGCTGCCTTCCTCGTACGTAGTCGAACGCACCGGCGATCGTCCGGGCATGCTGGCGCTGACTTTCGACGACGGCCCTGATCCAAAATGGACGCCTGCAATTCTCGACATCCTGAAGCGGGAGAATGTTCCGGCGACGTTTTTCATTATCGGAAAGAACGGGCAGGCGTATCCCGATCTCGTGCGTCGTATCGCGAACGAGGGACACGAAATCGGAAACCACAGTTACACACATCCGAACCTCGGTGAGATTCCCCTCTCGTTGACCGAGCTCGAGTTGAATGCGACGCAACGACTGATTGAATCCGAAGTAGGTCGTTCAACTGTTCTGTTTCGTCCGCCATACTTCGGCGACGCGGAGGCTGATAAGCCGCAGGAGGTCGAGCCCGCCATCGTGGCGCAGCAGCTCGGCTACATCATGGTCGGTGTCCGCATCGATCCGGACGACTGGCAACTGCCGGTCAGCGCCGATCAGATCGTGAAGCGGACGATCGATCGCGCCACGGATTCGAATCCTGAAACGCGCGGTGAAGTTATTCTCCTGCACGACTCCGGCGGCGATCGTGCGGCGACGATTGAGGCGCTGCCGGAATTGATTCACCAGTTGCGGGCCCGCGGGTTCAAATTTGTGCCTGTCTCCGATTTGGCCGGACTCACCAGAGACCAGGTGATGCCGCCGATACCTCCAAACCAGCGCGTATTCACCCGCGCTGACGCAATCACGTTCTTCTTTCTCTCGACCGGCGGCTGGACGTTGCAGTGGATCTTTGTGATTGGAATTCTGCTCGGACTAGCGCGACTGGTGTTCGTTGGTTCGCTTGCATTCCAACAGTGGCTGAGATCACGGCATCGGGAACACATTCACGCGGGAAGCAACTACCTGCCCGTAGTTTCAGTTCTGATTCCGGCTTACAACGAAGAACTCGTAATTGAGAATACGATTCGGAGTCTGCTCGCCTCTGATTATTCAACTTACGAGATCATCGTCATTGACGATGGCTCGCACGACAACACGAGCAAAGTCGTCAGCGACAATTTCGGAGACAATGAGCGTGTGAGGCTGTTTACAGTTGCAAACGGGGGAAAGGCGACGGCGCTGAACGCCGGGCTACGACACGCTCGCGGTGAGATCATCGTCGCGCTCGACGCCGACACGCTCTTTGCCCCGCAAACAATCGGCGCCTTGGCCCACCGGTTCTACGACAAACAGTTGGGAGCTATTGCAGGCAATGCGAAAGTGGGCAACCGCGTTAACCTCGTCACGCGCTGGCAGGCACTCGAATACATCACGTCGCAGAACATGGACCGGCGCGCGTTTGCGAGCCTCGATTGCATCACTGTAGTTCCCGGCGCGGTGGGCGCATGGCGAAAGGACCTGCTGGTAGACGTCGGTGGTTTTTCGTCTGACACGCTCGCGGAAGATCAGGATTTGACCCTGCGGATTCGGCGGCTGGGTTACACGATTGGTTACGAAGAAACCGCAATCGCGTGGACCGAAGCGCCAGACAATCTGCGCTCGCTCGCGAAGCAGCGATTCCGCTGGGCGTACGGCACCCTGCAGTGTATGTGGAAACACGGCGATGCTCTGTTCCGCCCTCGTTACGGCACGCTCGGATTCGTCGCGATGCCTAATGTTTGGATCTTTCAGATTCTGTTTCCGTTGATCTCGCCGGTGATGGACCTGATGCTGCTTTACACGCTCGTGTCAGTTGGCATTGACCGGTGGCAGCAACCGCTTGGCTATTCTTCAACCGATCTTCAGCAAGTGCTTCTTTACTACGCGCTGTTCCTCGCGATTGATTGGTTATCGGCGGGTTTTGCTTTCCTGCTCGAGCGGCGCGAACGTTGGAGTCTGCTCTGGTGGTTGTTTCTGCAAAGGTTTTGCTACCGGCAGGTGATGTACTACGTGATGATTAAGTCCGTGGCGATGGCGATCCGTGGTCCAGTGGTGGGCTGGGGAAAACTCGAGCGCAAAGCGACCGCCGCAGCGGGACCATAGCCACAAACAAGCACAAAAGGCCTTAACTGATCTTTTGTGCTTTTTTGTGGCTTTCTATCACTCAATGTGGCAGAAGAAGCGGCTTTGGTCTGCTTATGCACTACTGCTGCTCGTCGCGCTCGGCTTTCGTCTCTTTGTAGCTCTGCGCTTGCCGAACGATGAGCCGGACGATGGCAGAGTCTATTCACAAATCGCGCGCAACGTCCTCGAACAGCATGTTTACTCGCATGACACTCAACAGCCTTACGCTCCCTCGATAATTCGCCTTCCCGGTTACCCACTTTTCCTTGCGGGCGTTTACCGAGTATTCGGCCACGGCAATAACACTGCGGTACGCGTGGTCCAGGCGGGGCTAGATACGCTCACCTGTGTCTTGATTGCGTTGGTCGCGTTTGAATGGGCCGTTGACGACGAGCGTAAACACCGAGCGGCAATCGTTGCGTTTGCCCTCGCGGCAGTTTGTCCGTTTACGGCGATCTATGTGGCGACGATTCTTACGGAGGTGTGGGCAAGTTTTCTGGCCGTGGCGATGGTGTTGACAGCGACGTTTGCTTTCAAAGCGATGACGCGGAAGCGAGCATTTGCGTGGTGGATTGTCACTGGGCTGATTGCCGGCCTCGCGGTGTTGTTTCGGCCCGACAGCGGGCTTTTTGCAGCAGCAACCGGCGGTACGCTCGTGTTGTCGGCGATTCTCGCGCTAAGACGCCAGGGCGGCAAAGCAAACTTCTTCGCCGTCTTTGCGCCTTTGCGTGAAACCGCATTCGCCGCAGTTCTCTTTTCCTTCGCCTTCTGCATCGTGCTTGTTCCCTGGACCATTCGCAATCGACGCGTGTTTCATGTTTTTCAGCCGCTCGCACCAACGCATGGTGAAATGCCCGGCGAGTTTGTCCCGCGCGGTTACCTGCTGTGGCTTCGTACGTGGCTCGACGACAGCCGTTATGTTGGCCCAGTGCTGTGGTCCGTTGACACGCGTCCTATCAGCATTACTGATTTTCCGGAACGCGCCTTCGATTCGAAGGAAGAACGCGAGCGAGTAGCTGCCTTGCTCGAGAAATACAACCATCCGCCGGACGAAGAGCCCGCAGATGAAACTGCGTCTAACGACGACAGTTCCGAGTCAGATGATGAATCCTCCGACTCTGATAAATCAGCGGACGACGAAGACGACAAGGACAATGAAGAGCCGGAAGAAGAGGAGGAGCAGCAGCAGGAACCGGAAGAAGCTAACGTGGAGATGACACCTGAGATCGACGCCGGCTTCGCACAGATCGGACAAGAAAGAGTCGCGCATTCGCGTCTTCGCTATTACGTTGTGCTGCCGTTAAAGCGGGCGAAGACGCTTTGGTTCGACACGCACTCGCAGTACTACCCGTTCAACGGCGAGCTCCTGCCGCTGAAGGATCTGGACTACGACATTCACCAGCAGTACTGGTTGCCGCTATTTGCCGGCTTAACCTGGCTCTACTCGCTTCTGGGTGTGATTGGAGGTTGGCTGCTCTGGCGTTCGCGAGATCGCAACGCGCGAATATGGTTGCTGCTGGCCGCGCTCTTGATCTTTTTGCGGCTCGGATTTTTCGCGACTCTTGAAAATCCCGAGCCGCGTTACACGGTCGAGATCTTTCCGTTCTTAACGATTCTCGCCGGCGCAGGGGCGTCGATGCTCAAGGTGTGGGCGAAGGCGACGGAGAAGGTGACGCCGTTGGACGCTGTTCCGAAGGTGGAATGACCGCTGGGTTTGGCGTGTCAGGCGACGAGTGCAAGTGGATGGCTTTCCACGCCGTACCGAATCGCTTGAACACGAGCGTCATGCGGCCGGAAGCGGTTTCCGGCGTCCCTTTGTAATTTTGCGATTGCGTCCACTGGCAAGTAACCACCGCGCCATCCCGGCCGAGCATCGTTACTGACACGTCGCGCACGTCAAGCTTCACGTCTTTGATTTCAGGATACGAACTCTCGCGATTCTTCCGCACCTGGTCCCAACCCTTCGTGACGCTGCCGTTGTAGTTGAAGAGATTCAGGCGCGAGGAGTTCCAGTAACTGCTCATCACCTCGTTAACATTCGCGTGCTTGATTCCATCGAGCAGGCTGTTGAAGGCGGCGAGCACGGCCTCAGATCCGGGTGCCTCCTCGGCTGATGCAGCCGGCTTCTTTGGCGCTGCCGCAGCTTTGTGCGTCTCGGTAGCGGGCGCTTTCGCCCGGTTCGTATTCGTGGTGCGTTCGCGTTGAGTGGTCGTCGACGAGTTTGTGTTTTGAGCAACCACAACTCCACACACTAAGGCTCCTGCGAGAATTACATTAAGGACTTTACTCATCAATAACTCCCATAAAAGAATCCGTGCAAATCGTTTTTTACAGATCCACGTAATCCGTGGTTTCACCAGGGAACACCGCTTCTCAATCGCTGCACCGACCGATCACGCCCGAGCACGTCGAAGATCTCGAACATCGACGGTCCAACCGCCTGACCCGTTAGCATCGTGCGCGATCCGTTTATCAACAGCCCAGCCTTCACGCCCGCCTCGTCTGCGAAGGCGCGCAACGCCTCCTCGGCAGTCTCCGCATTGAACGGCTCGACCGTTTCGAGCTTGTCCGCGAGACCGTTGAGCAGTTCACGCAGTCGCGGCTCCTTGCGCAGGTTCTTGTTGACTGCCGTCTCATCAAAGTCAAAGTCGTCTGAAAAATACGCGCGCCCCTGGCCTGAGAAATCCTTCAACGTGAAATAGCGCTCGCGAATCAGATCGACAGTCTTGCGGAACCGTGTGCTGTCGTCATCATCATACTCCTCGCGCCACAGTTTGTTTGCGCGAAGTTCGGTCTTGACCATCGGAAGCAACTCGTCGAGCGGCATCGTGCGGATGTATTCAGCATTCATCCACAGCGCCTTGTCGTCGGTCCAGCGACGCGGATCGTTCTCCTGGAAGTTGAAGATCGCATTTGCCCGCCCGATTCCTTCCAAAGAAAAGTACTCAACGAGCTCCTCTTTGCTGAGCACTTCTTTTCCCACCGGCGGCGCCCACCCAAGCAGCGCGAGAAAGTTGCGAAAGGCGGCCGGTACAAAACCCCGATCGCGGTAAGTCGTGAGCGAAACAACCTCGCCGTGTTTGCGTTTAGAGAGTTTGCCTTTGTTCGGCGCGAGTATCAGTGGCAGATGCGCGAACTGCGGCACCTGGGCGCCGAGGGCCTCGTACAGCAAAACCTGCTTGTGTGTGTTGGTCAGATGGTCCTGGCCACGTATCACGTGTGTGATTCCCATCGAGATGTCGTCGATGACTACTGACAGGTTGTACAGCGGGTGGCCATCGGAACGAAGCAGCACGAGGTCCTCGATCTCGGCGTAGCTGCGCTCCTGGGTCCCGTAAACAATGTCGTCAAACTTTGTCCGGCCTTCGTTCGGCACTTTCAAACGAATAGCGAAAGGCTCGCCGGCCGCGGCGCGCCGGTCTGACTCTTCTTTCGACAACTCGCGATACGGATTGTTGCGCTGGTCCACACCTGCCGCAGACTGTGCACGCGCGCGCTCGGCAACGCCCTGCTTCACGTCTTTGTCGTCGCGCTGTTCCTTCTGGTTGAAATCGCGGTAAGCCTTGCCCTCTTCGACGAGTCGATTGGCGGCGGCTCTGTGTTGCGGCGCATTTGCAGACTGGAAAACGAGATCTTCGTCGTAATCGAGTCCGAGCCACTCGAGTCCCTCGATGATCGAGCGGGTGGATTCTTCGGTTGAGCGTTGCAGGTCGGTGTCTTCGATGCGGAGTAAAAATTTTCCTCCGACCTTGCGCGCGTAGAGCCAGTTGAAGAGTGCGGAACGGGCGGCGCCAATGTGCAGGTAGCCGGTTGGTGATGGAGCGAAGCGGACGCGAACGGTCATAAATTTTTCAAGCCACAAAAAAGCACAAAAGTCACAAAAGATCTATCCCACTCATTTGTGCCTTATGTGCTTTTTTGTGGCTTAAGATTCTGGCGGAGATGACAGGATTCGAACCTGTGAAGGGCTTTTGACCCTTAACGGTTTAGCAAACCGCCGCCTTCAGCCACTCGGCCACATCTCCGTGCCGTGATTCGGCGAAGACCAATTCTAGTCGCGAGCCGCAGATTGTCAAGGAAGACCATCCGCGAAAAATCTGCAGCCTGGTTTTGAGAACGGGCTTGACGCGCAGCAGTCGAGCAGAGTACTTTATAGTGCCAAGTACGAACGAGATAATGCCACAGTGCGTACATAGAAATGTTAATGATTGGAGTACAATGCGGCCACGATGACGCTTCTTGAGAGTATTAACTCACCAGCCGACCTGCGCGCTCTGCCACTCGATCAGTTACGAACAGTTGCCGACGAAATTCGCACCTACATCCTCGAGACGATGTCGCGAGTCGGAGGTCACACAGGCGCGTCGCTCGGTGCCGTCGAATTGGCAGTCGCGTTGCACTACGCCTTCGATACGCCGCGTGATCGACTGGTTTGGGACGTCGGACACCAGGCGTATGCGCACAAGATCCTGACTGGCCGGCGCGACTTACTTCCCACGATCAAGCAGTACGGCGGCATCAGCGGTTTCCTGAGACGAGACGAATCTGAATACGACACGTTTGGCGCGGGCCACGCTTCCACGTCGCTTTCCGCCGCTCTCGGAATGGCCATCGCGCGCGACCGCAAAGGCGAGGACCATCACGTCGTCGCGTTGATTGGCGACGCTTCACTCGCCGGTGGCATGGCGATGGAAGCGATCAACCAGGCGGGTCATTTGAAGAGCCGCCTCATCGTCGTGCTCAACGATAACGAGATGTCGATTGCGCCTGCGGTCGGCGCGTTGACGGGTTATCTGAATCGCATTCGCGGCGCTCACGGCTATCACCGGTTCAAAGACGAAGTTGAGGAAAAGTTGAAGGCGATTCCGTCGGTCGGGGAGCGATTGCACCATGCGGCCAAGACGATGAAAGACGTGATCGCCGCCGCGGTACTGCCCGGCGCTTTGGTCCACGAGCTCGGCTTCAAATACATCGGCTACGTCGATGGACACAATCCGCGCGCGCTCGTCGCTGCGCTGGAAGAAGCCAAGCAGATCAAAGATGGGCCGGTGATCGTGCATGCGCTGACGACGAAAGGAAAAGGGTTTCCGGAAACCGAGCCCGACTATTATCGTTGGCACGCGACCGGTCCGTTCGATCTTAAAACCGGTAAGCCCCACAAAAGCTCGGCCAAAGCGCCGACTTACACGGCTGTATTCGGCGACACGCTCGCGCAATTAATGGAAAAGGACCCGAAGATCGTCGCGCTGACTGCCGCCATGCCTGACGGCACTGGTGTTTGTACTGCGCTCGAGAAGTTTCCGGAGCGGTCTTTTGATGTCGGCATCGCCGAGCAACACTGCGTCACGTTTGCGGCAGGGATGTCGTGTGAAGGACTGACGCCCGTTTGCGCGATCTATTCCACCTTTCTGCAACGCGGTTTCGATCAGCTCATACACGACGTCTGCATTCAGGATCTGAACGTCAAGTTTTGTCTCGATCGTGGTGGTATCGCCGGCGGCGATGGACAAACACATCACGGCCTGCTCGACATCGCATACCTGCGCGCGGTCCCCAACATCATCGTGATGGCGCCGAAAGACGAAGGCGAGATGCGCGACATGCTGTTCACCATGACCGAGCACACGGGACCTGCCGCCATGCGCTATCCGCGCGGCAACGGTATTGGAGTGCCGATCGATCGTGAACCCGAGCTGCTCGAAATCGGCAAGGGCGAGATACTCCGCGACGGCGGCGAGATCGCGATCGTTGCTTACGGCTCGATGGTCCATCCGTCTCTTGACGCCGCCGACCGACTGGCAAAAGACAAGATTGAAACCACCGTCGTCAATGCAAGGTTCGTCAAACCGCTCGACACCTCTTTGCTGCTGGCCCTGGCCCGGACGAAACGGCTGATCGTGACTGTTGAGGAAGCGTACCTCGCGGCGGGGTTTGGTTCGGCGGTGATGGAGCTGTTGGAAGAGAACGGCCTGCAGGACAAGGTCAGGGTAGTTCGCATGGGAATACCCGACCGGCTCATCACTCACGGCGACGCAAAGTTGCTCCTCGCGAAGTACGGCCTCGACGCCGATGGTATTTACACCCGCGTCAGAGAGAGCATCGAAGTGCTGGACGATCGGCGCGCAAAAGCGCGACGAGGTGTTTCGTAGACGCGCACAACCTCTTCGCAAAAAATTCGCAACAACCCACCGCGTTGTTTTCGTGCACCAAATCGGAATGTTTTCGTCTGCTCAGTTTCCGAATCTTTTCTAAAACCCTTGTAAGGTGCGTGGCCTCGTGATTGCAATGGTTTTTTCGAGACTAGCACTCCCCGGACAATCGCTTTGAGAAATGGAAACAAACGGATTCGATAGATCGGTACAGGACCGGACACCGGCGCAACCGCATTTTGACGATGAGCTAACCGTGCTCTCTGCGCGGCCGGTCGTGCCTTTAAAGAAGATCAACGCCAAGGTGAGACACCGCAGGCGCTGGCTGTTGAGCGGTGCTTTTGTACTCGCGATGATGCTCGGCGCCGGATCAGCGCTGCTCGCTTCGTACTTGCGGCTGAGGAATACTCCTGCGCCCGCTGCCGAAGTGTCGCAGGAAGAGATTGCACCCGAGCCGGTGGCTGTAGCCGAGGGCGCGCCGAGTGAGCCACCTGCAGAGGAGAGCGTCGCACAGCCGTCGCTGATGACTTCCGAGGAGCGCGAGCCGAAGAAAGCAG
>DASSEB010000304.1:0-7711 GCA_035696765.1 Pyrinomonadaceae bacterium
CACGACATAGGCAAAAGCTCCATTGGGAGTAATGGCCACTCCTCCTGGAAACGATCCAGCAGGCAGCGGCACGGTGGTGACCAAAGTGTTGGTTGCAGTATCTATTACCGCGACGCCGCTGAAACCGCCAAAGATTGAGAAACCAGTCACGTAAACGAATGCTCCATTCGGAGTGACGGCTGCTGATATCGTCCCATCTACGGGGAGGAGTACGTTAGCAACTACGGTATTAGTTGCCGTGTTTATCACAGTGACGGTGTTGGAAAAAGTGGCATGCGTCACATAGGCGAAGGCGCCGTTCGGGGTGATAGCTAACAACAGTGGCGGTGCTGCTAACGGTATGGTGGCGACCACTGTGTTGGTCGCGGTGTCTATCACTGAGATGTTGGAAGAAGAACCGAGATTCGTCACGTAGGCGAGGGCCCCACTCGGAGTGATAGCAATGCCTGTTGGAAGCAATCCAACGGGCACAGTGGCGACCACGGTGTTGGTCGTCGCGCTGATTACTGAAACAGTACCCGCACCCATGTTTGCCACGTAAACGAAGGCCCCATTCGGAGTGACGGCGACTCCCGAAGGATTTATTCCAACAGGTACGGTAGCAATCACCGAATTGGTCGCTGTATCGATCACCGAGACCGTATTGTCACCACCATTCGTCACATACCCTCTGGTTTGCGCGAGCGCCGCCCCCACTCCAAAACCTGCTAACAACAGCGCGAGCATCAACACTCGAATAGCGGGGCCCAGAACCAGCTTTGACATTTTCTGAATAAATTTCGTCATTGTTTATTCTCCTTATTTATGGTGTGCCTGATGACTTCTACAGATTGCCGAGTAGCTCGCGGATTGCGATGAGATTCTCTTTCAAAATATTCGTAGGCTCCCGCCCCTCGGGTGGGTAGCAGTGATACCAGCTCAATCTGATTGGAAGTTTCCAGTAGAGGAATTCCCGCTTAGCTAATTTTGGACTTCGCTTTGTCCTTGAGCATTTTTAAAGAGGACTGTGATCGACCCCGCCGAAAAGGGGTATCGCCTCGTTCAGAAGTCTGAGATTTCAAATTTCGGAACCGAGGCCGGATGACCCTTGCAACGAAGAACTGTTCTAAAGGGCGTTTATAAGGGCTGGATTGACAGGTGTGTGCATGTGAGCAGGCACGTGAGAATTCAGCCGTCCAGTTTGAACCGGCAGACCATAGTCCCTATGTGTAGTGAATGTCAATAGGGCAAATTGCCCAAGTGGAGGTAGTACATGATATGTCGGTACGAATGTAGGGCTCGTTAGGTCGTCATGATTTTTGCTGCCGATGACCGCTAAGCCATTTCTCCCAAGTGGTGAAAGAAACTGAGCATTTCCGTCATTGGTGTCAAGAGGAAGTTGCGAAGATTGTCCAGTGTGGGGACAGCGGAAACTAAAGCCCCTCCAAGACGAGGCACTCTTCAATTCAATTCGTTGCCATGTCGTCGGCGGGTTCCGTCCCTGGACCCCTATCACATTTATTTCGCTAACCTGTAGCCTTCGCGGGTCCGCACAACCAGATCTGGCTTTTTGACTCGCACCTTAATACGATGAAAGATGTCTGGTGGGGCAGGGTGTGGTGGTTTGTAAGCCAAGCTGTAACGCTCGCGCAAGTCCGCCAAAGATTGTTTGAGCGCCCCGACCAGATCCTGTTGCGTGGTCCACTCAAAGACGACACCTCCGGTTGTAGTGGCAATCTTTGCAAAAAGCTTACGGCCGGGGTCGGGCGGTTTGTGAAACGAAATGCTTCGCACGGGGCGCCACGCAGGTTTCGGCATGGAGCCAATCATTTGCTGGGTCTTGTAATGAATAGGATAAACAAGCGCCCATGATTCCTGCGCCTGTCTTTGAACTTCTTTGCCGACCTCTTCGGCTCGCCTTTCGATTCGCTCCTTGCTACGGCCGGCACCTGTATCGACTCCGTCGCTAAACACCATCACTGCAATCCGGTCGCCATCTGCTTTGTAGTTGTCGAAGACATACCGGAGCGCCTCGTAGAGATAGGTGTTACTATCTCCGACGTTATAGCCTGGACTTCCGATCGTCGCGGGTACGGGTTGGGGGTGTGCTTCCGCTTCAAGTGCTCGCACGACTGCTCGGGCTTGTGATCGGTCCATCCAGGCACTGTTCGCTCGCACATCGCTGGCGAAGGAAACCACACTTATACGATCGTCTGCGCGCAGATTATTCAACAACTGCAGCGCCTCCTCCTTCACGGTCGGCAACACTTCTTCCATGCTGATGCTGATGTCAAATAACAATACGAGATTTAGCGCTTGTTCCTCGGCCGCAAAGTGCGAGATTTTCTGTTCCGCGCCATCTTCATAAACTGCAAAATCCTCTTTCTTCAAACCGCTTATCCGGCGGCCTTGCCGGTCCATCACGACCACTTTCAAATTCACCAGTTCTACGTCGATCTTGATCCGTTCTTCTTGTGCGAAATCGACACTGTTGAATCCAATAACACAGATTGCGGCCAGAACAAGCCTCGCCGGAATCGAGCGGCGATGAGTTCTTCTTTCGATCATGTGTGCCTTTCTCCACATGTCTTATGTGGCAGAGCAAAGACCAATCGTGTTGATGCTGCTTGTTACCGCGCAACAACAAGATTGGCTCTGCCCTGGAAATCAGTTACTGAGGCGAGCCGCGACGATTAGTGCCGGACTGCTCCAGCTTCGACCACGTTATAACCCTTGGGAACACGGAAGAGCGCCGCATCAGGCTCTATGCCTTTCTGAATATTCACATAGCGTTGCGTCCGTTCTCCATTCAACGGATCTTTCACAATGGTCAGCAATGGCAACTGAAGTTCGTCTGAGGTCCAAACCTCGAATGTGACTTCAATTGCATCGCGATTACCGAGCCGGGAGTTGGCCGGAATTATCGATACAAATTCCTTGCCGGTAACCACCACGCCTTCGATCGTGCGTGTCCCCAGCGAAGACCTTTCGGTAGCGTGCTGCTGATTCACCATCACGTTGGACTGTGGTCGCTCGGCAATTGGCGGACCCTCAGGTGGAGCCGAGGGACGCACCAGCCGGGTAGCCACATTCGACTTGGGATTCAAAACAAAATTTTGAGCCGTCGTCGGGTCTGTGATTGTTATCAAGCCGGCCTGTTCGCGGCGCACACGTCCCTGGCTGTCTCGAAAATACTTTCCCTCAGTTTTTCGTTCGAGCACATTTCCGTCCGCCAGGAGTCGCGTCTCCTGCATCTCCACATCAGCAGTGACAGCCACAGGTCTGATGCCTTTGCTGCTGCCTCTGGCAGGTGGCTGATTGTTTTGCGCAACGGACTTTTCTGAACGACTCAACGAGAAGAAAAGGGCAAGTGCAAGGCCGACGAGGATGAGAAAACCTAAAATTATCCTTCTTTTCATGGCTTGTCTCCTTTGGAAAATCCGACTAAAAGTCGAATATGGTCAGGATTACCGCTCCATCCTTTATCGTGACATCCACGCCGTTTGAAGCGACGAAGGCGACATCACCAAAAGCTACGTAGGGCGCCCACGGGATTGGGCCACCGTTGTCGTACATAAACCAAACATCGTACGGCAGTCCCAATGGCACGAGCGGATAGCCTTCCAGGGGATACTCAAAGTAGGCGTAATCGTAGACGAAAACACAGCCGTTGAGCTGGGTCATTTCGGCGCCCATATAACCGCTGCCTAAGATGTAATACCCGAAGCTTGTCAGAACCAGCGGATCCGGATTGACTGTGTAGTCACATCGCGGAAGGTCAGGCGTCGGCGTCGGGGTTGGAGTTGGTGTAGGCGTTGGTGTCGGTGTTGGCGTCGGGGTTGGCGTCGGGGTCGGCGTCGGGTCTGGGTCACAGAGCCATGGCTTTGTGTCACAAGGATCGCAATCGACACAAATAATATAAGGCTCGACTTTGATCGTTTTCTTTTGCGGTTGGGGACTGCTGGATCTCTGTTGTGCAACAACAGGAACCGCAATTATTAGGACCAACGCAATTAACGCCAGGAATATTTGGCATTGAGTTTTGTTCTTCATAGAGCTTGACTCCTCTCTAGTTGCAGCCTTTAAGTCTGTGACGTTTAAAGGCGAAAGAAATGTGTGTTCGGAGCACATCCGAATAGCCGGCGCGCCATGTTGCGGGTTTCTTCACTTTCGAGGCCGTAGTAATCCAAACAAGGACTCGCAAGTGTGATGGGTTGCCAAGCAGGACGTGAGTGAACATAGGAGGACCTCGTAATGCGAGGGTTGAGTCTCCGCCCACAATGCACTAGAGTAGGTGTCACTCAGGAACGCACTCTTGCACCAATTTGGGCAGAGATTGTTACTGTGTAGCTCCGTTACTAGCGTGAACTGGTAACGGAGCTCTTATTTTCAGCGTCTGGTCTTCGTTATCTTTCGATGTTAAGAAAACAAGCTGAATGATTTTGCGGTTGCAACTGCCAAGCCGTTGCATGTGATCATTGATGGTAGATTCTTTGCGTGAAAAGTACTGCGGAAAATTTCCCAAGCAGATGAAAAATTTCGCAGCAATGGAGATGATCGCGAGTCCGTCAAAGCATGCGTTGGCTAGCTCTTATCTGCCGATGTTCTGATTAACTGCAGGGGGTTCGCGCAACTGTTGGAAGAAAGTGAGCATTTCTGTCATCAGCGTCAAGAAAAAGTTGCGAAGATTGTCCACTGTGGGGAGCAGAGCGGTGCCTGGGTAGAGTTACAAGACCAATAAAGGTCACGAACTGGTAATCGCGGTTACAAGCCAAGCACAAATGAATTTGAGTACCTGCTCGTGGGCTACTTTGCGGCTAAGAACCTTATCTTCATAACGAAAATACGAAATGGATTTACCATCGTTACGTCGCGACCTAGCCCAACATTTTGCCAATCTCAGAACCACTCAAACATCGGTTTGATGATGGGTGCAGGACGGGATCAACTTCAATAATTCGCGCGCCCTTATCCGAAGAGCGTCAAAAGTTTCAAAAGCGTCAAAGTTTTGACGCTTTTGACAGCTTGCCTTGACGCGACGGCATGAATCAAGGTAATTGAACCTTCAAAGATACGAATGGCAAAGTGCTCACCTCCCAAATGCCCTGAAACGAGTTGAAGTTGGCGATGAAGCTAACATTGGAAGCTAACTTTGACTGACAGAAAAACCTGTGACGTTTTGGGTGCGTCTCCAGTAATAGGGTGCATACCTTACCTTTTAAGGCGCAATAAACGTCGCTACAAAACCACGAGTTGAGGAGGGAACCATGAACCTACGTTCTAGAATACTGAGACGGTTTGTTTTTGCAGCAACTTTGTCGCTGCTTCTGTTAGGTGCTCTTCTTCCGTTGAATGGGGGCGGGTACACGCGTAGCGTTAGCGCAACAGTTGCCTACGGGTACGAGGAAGAAATTACCTACTACAGTGACCCGGAGCTCACAAACTATGTTGGGACCTGTCATACCTACTGTAATGGGAGAGCAACTCTTACTGGAACCACTTCGCCGTACTATACGGAAGAAGTTCTTAATACTTGTTGCGGAAGCTTACCTTGTTAAGTTGAGACTATCCGACGGACTTTGATTGAGGTTGGTTGATCTCAACATCGAGGGCTTCTTGATGATTTAGATTCGAGGACAGCTAACTCGGTCAAAGCACAGCCTCATTAGGAGTGGTTCAGTTTGAGATTAAGCCACGATGAACGGCTCAGAATTTCAGACTGAACCACTACCAAGCTTGCTGTTACTGCTTGATTCTCTCGTCAAGGCTAAGACGCGGATGTTGATGTTCAAGACAGTGAAGCTGAATGATGCGCTTCGTATTAAACCGCTTCTCGTAACCCTAGCAAGAAACTGAGCACTTCTGTCGTTGGCATCAGAAAAAAGTTGCGAAGATTGTCCAGTGTGGGGAAGCACTTATTCTTTTAAAAAGCCGAGGAGGAGGCGCTCTCGTATTAATTATTGACATCCTTTAATGTCGGATGTCTTCTCCTAGTGACGGTGGGTGGCCCTATCCTCATGATCCCTTTTCATAATATGGGGGCTGGCGCCATCATAGGTGGTATCTTTGCTGCGATGGAATCCGAGACAGTTGGTGAGACCCTTCTAGGAGTGTTGGGCGGGCTGGCAGTAACGGTGATTGGATCGTTGTTGCTAATTGAGATTGTGGCTGGACTTGGAATTCTTTTCGAAAACACGGGCTCAGCTTCTCTGCGGGTAACTGGCAAATACTCCTAACTGACAACACGCTGACTGCGGCTCGGCTGATTGGCGTGTACATGGCGCTCACGTTCTTTGGGCCAGAGTAGACAGCAGGTCCTTTTAGGAAACCCGATTTGTACGCGTAGCGCTTAGTTCAACAAATCGTTGGACGCGAGCGCGGAGCGTCTTCCTCAAAAAGCTTTTGTAATTCACAGTTGACGCTACCGCGCGGCGGCGTCAACTCCACCATTGGATCGCTCAAGAAGTAACCGGTGGGTGGCTGCTTCATAACAGCGGATGAAAATAAGTTCCTTCTAATGGAATTAACGATTCGGCGCTTATTTTCATAGCAGCCCCGCCATTTCAGGGTGGGCTAGAGACTAAGGAAGCACGCTGCGCAATCCACCTTAAGTAAAGGAGGAATATATGGAAAGGAAAAACTTGATGTCAGCTCGGAATTGTAGATTGCTGAGGTTGCTTATAGTGGTGCTTGCGGCAGTAATGATCGGAAATAGTCAAAGCCTGTTGCGGGTGCAAGCTCAAAAACCGCGGCAGCGTCAGCCCCAGCCTCCAGTTATTCCAAAGTCGCCACAAACGCTTGACGACCTCTTCGCTGCGGTGGCGCGACAAGTTCCGGAGTTCGGAGGCCTGTTCCTCAGTTCGGATGATCAGACGCTTCAAGTCTATCTAACTGACACCAGCAAGGAAAAGGTGGAAGCCGTTAAAAAAGCAATAGTCGGTGACTTTGGAACTACTGTTATGCCCAAGGGCGGGATTCGGGTACTTCAAGGTCAGTATGTATTCCTGCAACTCAAGGAGTGGTACGACCGGATGTTGGGTCCCATCTTTAGCACTGGCGGCGTCACCTTCGCCGATATTGACGAGGCTAAGAACCGATTGAGAATTGGGATAGACAAGCGTGAGGTCACGACACGGGTCATCGAGCAGTTAGGAAAACTGCGCATCCCGCGCGAGGCGGTGGTTATGGACGTGATCGGACTGATCGTGCCTTCAAAGCCAGCAGGCGGCGACCGACCTGCCTCGATTACTCTTCAGAACAAGTTACGTCCCACACAAGGGGGCTACCAAATCATTAAGAATGATGGATATGGTGGTGCCTGTACTTTGTGCTTCAATGCCTTACGGGGAAATGACTCAGGCTTCGTGACCAGCGCTTGGTGTACGAACAATGTCTGGCAACCCGATGGTATGAGCTTTTTTCAAGCTGGTCCATTTGATGTAGTTGGGGCGGAAACCGTGGATCCCCTGGGTTTCCTGAGTCCGACCTACCCTTGCCAAAAGTATCAGAGGTGTCGGTGGAGCGCTGGTGCTTTTGTTAAGTACGATCCCGGAATCACATCAGCTCAAGGGGTCATCGCGCGGACGACCGGCCTTACTACGACTGCTACGCCTATACTAACCGTCGCCTCTACCAAGTTTGGGATCGCTGCTGCGCCGTCTCAGCCGTATCTTGTAGGCCTGTCCTTAAACAAGGTGGGAAGAATGACTGGCTGGACAAATGGACAGATCAC
>DASSEB010000305.1:0-6605 GCA_035696765.1 Pyrinomonadaceae bacterium
GGCCCGACGTGATCCAGCTCTGGACCTCTTACAATCTACATTTGCTGCACGTGGTTTCAGTGATAGCGGAAGACATCCGGACAAAACCTCGTCAAAACCATAGCCTCGATCAAATCGCGTTCAACCTGGTAGACCGGAACACACCGGCGACGCTCGAATACCTGATACGCGACTACGTGGACCACCTGCGACACCATCTCGATCAAATCTTTGCACTCAATAGGAGCTGACAAATGGCTGAAGTTACCTACGAACAACTGAGACACAAGACAGTGGCCGAGCTACGCGACATGGCGAAAGGTATCGAACATGAGGCGGTCCAGGGCTACACGCAAATGAACAAGGACCACTTGATCGTTGCGCTTTCGAAAGCGCTCGGCATTCAACACGAGCATCACGCGGTCGTCGGCGTTGATAAGAGCTCGATCAAAGCGCGGATTCGCGAATTGAAGACGCAACGAGCAGCGGCGCTCGAAGCTCACGATCGTGCGCAGCTTAAAGTCGTCCGCCGCAGCATCCACCGCTTGAAGCGACGGATTCACAAAGCCACTGTTTGAGGCCACGAAAAGTCACATAAAGCACAAATGCTTTAAAGTCGAAGCCAACTATCCTGTGCCTTTTTTAACTTTTGTGGCAAAGTGGCTCTAGTCAAAAATAAAAATTCAAAGTGAGGTAGCTCATGAAAAAGGCTATCAACCTGAGCGTGAATGGTGTCTCTCGCACCGACGAGGTCGAGCCACGCATGCTCCTCGTTCATTATCTTCGCGACGTTTTGGAACTGACTGGCACGCACGTCGGCTGCGAAACGTCACTATGCGGCGCTTGTACTGTCATGCTCGACGGCCAGGCGGTGAAGTCGTGCACGCTCTTCGCCGTTCAAGCCGACGGCTCTGCCGTAACAACGATCG
This sequence comes from Pyrinomonadaceae bacterium, assembly GCA_035696765.1. Lineage (GTDB taxonomy): Bacteria > Acidobacteriota > Blastocatellia > Pyrinomonadales > Pyrinomonadaceae > PSRF01. The sequence goes on from DASSEB010000305.1 coordinate 909, forward strand.
AGGGCCTGGCCGAGAACGGAAAACTGCATCCCGTTCAGGAAGGCTTTTGGGAGAAACACGGACTGCAGTGCGGCTATTGCACGCCCGGCATGATCGTAACTGCGGCGCAGTTGCTGGAAAGAAACGCTGCTCCCTCACGCGAAGAGATCTGTCACGGTCTCGACGGGAATCTATGCCGCTGCACTGGCTACCAGCACATCATCGAAGCGGTTGAATACGCGGCGAAGAAGGCGGGGCAATCATGACTAATAATTACGTCGGCAAACGAGTAAAACGTACCGAGGATCCTCGTCTTATTCGAGGCCTGGCGCATTACGTCGACGACGTCGCGCTGCCCGGCACGTTGCACGTGTCTTTTGTTCGTTCGATCTACGCGCACGCGCGGATCACGAACGTCGATACTTCGGCTGCGCTGGCCGCGCCGGGAGTTGTCGCAGTTTACACCGGCCATGACGTCGCGAAGATCGGAGCAGTGCCCTGCGCGAGTGCGTTACCTGATCTGAAAGTTCCCGATCATCGAGTGCTCGCATCAGACAAGGTTTACTTCGTCGGTCATCCGATCGCCGCAGTCGTCGCCACCGATCGCTACGCAGCGCGAGACGCCGTCGATCTCGTCATGGTCGACTACGAAGAACTGCCGGTCGTGACCGACGTGGAACAAGCAGCCGCCGGTGGTCCAGTCATTCACGAAAGTTTCGGCGACAACATAGCTTACAAATTAACGACGGGCGAAGGCGACATTGACGCTGCGTTCGCCGCGGCCGATCGCACCGTCAAGCAGCGAATTCTTCATAATCGCCTCGCGCCTATCGCCATGGAGCCCCGCGGCGTGCTGGCGCGTTATTTCCCAGGCGAAGAAGAGCTGACGATGTGGTCCTCGACGCAGATACCGCACCTCATGCGCACCCAGGTCGCGCTCATGATCGGAATTCCGGAAAACAAGTTGCGCGTAATCACGCCTGAAGTCGGCGGCGGCTTTGGGTCGAAGTTGAACGTCTACGCGGAAGAGGCGCTGCTCGGATGGATTTCGATGCAGCTTGGCAAACCCGTGAAGTGGATCGAAACGCGGCGCGAGAACATGCTGGCGACGATTCACGGGCGTGGTCAGGTCGGCGACATCGAAGTCGCTTTCAAGAACGATGGGACTCTGACGGGCCTGCGCTACAGCGTCTTCGCGGACCTGGGCGCGTATCATCAACTGCTCACGCCTGCTATTCCCACGCTAACCGGATTGATGCTCTCCGGCGCGTACAAGATTCCGGCGATTCAGATGAATATCACCGGCTGCTTCACGAACAAGATGGCCACGGACGCCTATCGCGGCGCGGGCCGGCCTGAAGCAACTTACGTCGTCGAACGCGCGCTCGATCTCGTCGCGGCTGAACTCGGCGCTGATCCCGCCGAAGTGCGTCGCAAAAACTTTCCAGCGCCAAGTGAGTTTCCGTTCCACACCGCGACCGGACTCGATTACGACAGCGGTGACTACGAAGCTGCTCTCAACAAGGCACAGGAGATCGCCGGCTACGCACAGCTTCGCGAAGAACAGAAGCAGGGCCGACAGGAGGGACGACTGATGGGTATCGGCGTTTCGACATACGTCGAGATCTGTGCGCTTGGTCCATCTCAAGCGATGCCCGCGGGCGGTTGGGAGAGTGCCACGGTCCGTATCGAGCCAACCGGAAAAGTCACGGTGTTGACTGGAGCATCACCGCACGGCCAGGGACAGGAGACATCGTTCGCGCAGATTGCGGCCGATGAACTCGGCGTCGACATCAACGATATAACTGTGATTCACGGCGACACCGGCGTCGTGCAGTACGGCATCGGCACGTTTGGCAGCCGCGCGACAGCCGTTGGCGGCACGGCGGTTTTTGTCGCGATTCAAAAACTGAAAGAGAAAGCGCAAAAGATCGCGGCGCACATGCTCAAGGCTGATGCATCACGCGTTTCGTTTGAAGGTGGAAAGTATTCGCTCGAGGCAGCGGCGGCGGCGAGCGCCGCTACTGGAACATCGGAGCCTGTGGTGCCAGTCGGCGAAGCACCCGCAGGCGCACTGCCCGAACCGCAGACCGAAGGTAAATCGAGTTTGACGATTCAGGACATTGCGCTCGCTGCGCACCTCGCCAAAGAGCTGCCTCCGGACACCGAGCCGGGTCTCTCGGCGACTTACTTCTTCGAACCGAAGAACTTCACGTTCCCGTTCGGCACGCACATCGCCGTCGTCGAAATCGATCATGAAACCGGCGACATCAAGTTTCTACGTTACGTCGCAGTCGACGATTGCGGACGCGTGATCAATCCCATGCTGGTTGACGGGCAGGTCCACGGCGGCATCGTTCAATCGATCGGACAGGCAATGTATGAAGAGGTCGTCTACGACGAGCAGGGACAGTTGGTGACTGGTACGTTGATGGACTACGCCGTGCCGCGCGCGAAACACATTCCGAATTTTGAGTTGGATCGGACTGAGACGCCATCGCCGGTCAATCCACTCGGCGTGAAAGGTGTCGGCGAGGCGGGAACGATCGGAGCGACGCCCGCGATCGTTGGCGCGATCGTCGATGCACTCGCGCCGTTCGGCGTGCGGCATCTCGACATGCCGATCAAACCGGAGAACGTGTGGCGCATTATTAACCACGGATAACACGGATCTGAAAAACGGATGAGAACGGATCGGAAGGAGTGAGAGATGATTCCCGCACAATTTGATTACCAGGCGCCTGCTACGTTGGAAGAAGCGGTGTCGTTGCTGGCGAGCGATCCGGACGGGGCCAAAATCCTTGCCGGCGGCCACAGTCTCATTCCAGCGATGAAACTGCGTCTCGCGCAGCCGCAGTTGCTCATCGACATCGGCCGCATCAAGTCGCTGGCATATATCCGTGAAGAGGGCGATCAGATTCTAATCGGCGCAACGACGACGCACTATCAGTTGGAGTCGTCGGATCTACTCAAACGCATCTGCCCGTTGTTACCTGAATGTGCTAAGAGCATCGGCGACGTGCAGGTGCGCAACAAGGGGACGATCGGCGGCAGTATCGCGCACTCCGATCCGGCCGGAGATTGGCCCGCAGCGGTGCTCGCCCTCGGAGCGGATCTCGTTTTGGTTGGACCACACGGCGAACGCACAGTCAAAGCCGAAGAGTTCTTTGTCGATCTGCTGACAACCGCCCTCGAGCCGGGCGAGATACTGCGCGAGATTCGCATCAAGAAACCATCCGGCCGCTTTGGTCACGCTTATCAAAAAGTTCCGCACCCGGCTTCCGGCTTTGCAGTTGTCGGCATCGCCGTGCATCTCGAACTGAATGACGACAACTCGTGCAAAGCGGCTGCCATCGGCGTCACGGGCGTGAGTGTGAAAGCGTATCGCGCGAAGGGTGTCGAAAACGCGCTTGCGGGGACAAGCCTTGACACCGACGCAATCGCCGCGGCCGAAAAACACGTCTGCGACGGCGTCGATCCCAACTCCGATCTTTACGCGTCGAGCGATTATCGATGCCAACTCGCGCGCGTGTACACGCGCCGCGCGCTTCAGGCTGCAAAGGCCAACGTGCAGTGAAACTGGACGGCACTCACCAACTCGAAGCAGCTCGAGAACGCGTGTATCAATGCCTTGTCGATCCGGAGGTGTTGCAACGCTGTATCCCGGGCTGCGAGCGTTTGGAGAAAACTGCTGAGAACACGTTTGCGGCAACCATCCGCACCGGTGTCGGATCGATCAAAGGCGTCTTCAACGGAACGGCGCGGCTCGAAGATCTGCGCGAGCCGGAACACCTTCGCATCGTCGTCGACGGCAAAGGCACGCCCGGCTTTCTCAAAGGTTCGGGAGACCTCGATCTCGAGCAGGCTGAAAACGGGACGAAAATAACTTACGCGGGCGACGTTCAGGTTGGAGGGACGATTGCGAGCGTGGGCCAACGAATGATTCAAGGCACGGCGAAGATGATGGCCACGCAGTTCTTTACGAGTTTGGGTGCGGAAGCAGCAACTCAGGTGGGCGAGCCGCCGCCACAGCACGGGTTTTTTCGAACAGCCCTGAGGTGGTTCTCAGGGTGGCTGAAAAACATTTTCCGAAAACAGTAACCACGGATGACACAGATCAAAGCCACGGATGAAGATGGATCAATCCGTGTTTTCAATCCGTGTAATCCGTGGTTACGTTTTACTCGGACTGGCGTCGTGCTTTGGCGATAAAGTCTTCGATCTCGCTGATCTTTCGTGGCAGTGCTTCGGTCATCCAGCGCGCGCCATCGGCTGTGATCAGCATGTCGTCTTCAATCCGCACCCCGATGCCTTTGTACTTCTCGAACGCCGGGCGCACCGCCTCTTTGAACTTGTCCCAGTCTTCCTGCTTCCACCCAAACGGCATCTGGTCCAACGCATCAGGCCGGACATAAATCCCGGGCTCGTTCGTGAACACCACGCCGGGTACGAACTTCGCTCCGCCACCCACGTCGTGCACGTTCATGCCTAGCCAGTGTGACGTTCCGTGCATGAACCAGACCCGGTGCTGCATCGAGTTGCGATCGGTGATCAGCCCGAGTTTCAAAAGTCCCTCCTTGATCACTTCCGTCCCTGCCCTGTTTACGTCCGAAAGCGTCACGCCGGGCTTTGAAGCTTTCGCCACCGCTTCCTGCGCGTCGTAAACAATCTGGTAGACCGCGGCCTGCAGCGGCGTGAATTTTCCGTTTACGGGAAACGTGCGCGTGATGTCCGCGGTGTAGTGATCGTATTCGGCGCCGACGTCCATCAGCAGCAGTTCACCGGGTTTCACCGGCCCTTGCGACTCGATGTAATGAAGCGTCGTCGCATTCGGACCACAGCCAACGATGTCCGGATAGCCCCAGTTGTCGGCGTTTCTCAGCTTGAACGTGTACGCCATCTCCGCATCGACTTCGTACTCCCACTTCGCATTGCCCGCGGCTGCCCACGCGCGCTGGTGCGCTTCGATGCTGATGTCGATCGCGTGTTGCATGATGCGCTGTTCCATTGGCGACTTCACCAGGCGCAAATCGATGAAGATGGGCCACGCATTCCTGACGCTGTAGCCCGAGGCGGTCATGGCCCATTCGGAAGCGAAGCGTTGCTCCTGCTTGTACTCGCGGCTCTCACCCTGGCCCGGCATCAGCATGAACAGTCCGGCCTCGCCCTTCGCCGCGGCGTCAAACAAGGTCGTAAAACCGTGATCGTTGGTCAGGGGCATGTCAGCAGGCAGGTCTGACATGAAAACGTTTTCCGGCTTTGGTCGATAAGGCTGCCGATTGCGCAGCGCTTTGATAAACGGATCAAACTCGCTGTTTTGCCAGATCTCGCGAATGCCGGAGAGTTGGTTCGCCTCGGCGGCGGTGTACATATGGCCCGTCCATGTTTCGGCTCCGGGATTGCGGCGCGGTAAAAACAGGATCTCACGCACCTTGGTGTTACCGGGCAGCAAAACGAGCGTCGCGCCTTTCTGCTTCAGGTTCGTGAGGTAGTAGAGGTTGTTTTCCTGGCGATACGGATAGTCGACGTCGTTCGTGTAAACACGCGGTTCGGTGCTGAAAAGGATCATGAACGACTGCGGGCCGACGCTTTGGGCCACGCGCTCACGCCGCTGCTTCAGTTCGGCAATTCGATCTTTGTCCTCGAATGCCGGCGCGGGGGGAGTGATCCGGAGGTTGGACGGAATCGCTCGTTCACTCGTCGCCAAACCTACCGGGC
>DASSEB010000306.1:0-6396 GCA_035696765.1 Pyrinomonadaceae bacterium
ACAGCACCGTAAGCGGTCAAATTTGAGGAGCTGAGAAAGATTCGCTGGGTCGTCATGGCGGCTCCATCGCTTCAAACCGGACCGTGAACGGGACCCGATCCTACCAATCAGTAATCGAATGTCCTTAACTCAACAGGGAGATTAGGAATGGTGCCGAGGGCGGGAGTCGAACCCGCACGTCCTTTCGGACAACGGATTTTAAGTCCGCAGCGTCTGCCATTCCGCCACCCCGGCATGTTGTCCGTAACCGGAATTCTACCAAGACTTTCTTCTTTCCACTAAATCACCAATATAGTGACGTCGATGAGGGACAGATGAGGGACTGCTCTATCCGGCCTTTCGCTCGAACGCGATCACTTGACTGATTGGTTCGATCAAGTTTTCCACCGCCGCTTCCAATGCTCCGTGTGTGGCTCGCGCATAGACAGTCGTGACTCCCTCAACGCTCCCACCATGAACTGGGAAGAAAACCGGACGTGAGCTGAAGTTCAGATGTTCAACTTTCAACTACGACCGGCGTAAATTGGCATTTCCTTTGCACATACGCATTCGACACTTTCATGGGCCAACTCGCCGGACTATTCAGGTAAAGCATATTTGTCTTTACACTTTATGCTCTCCTAATTAATGAGCGTTGCTTCGTCCTTCTTAGCCTCCTGGTTCACCGTTCCATCTGGTGGGGCATCATTATTGGCCCGCACTCTCGCGCTCTATCGTGAGGCTGAAATAGAAGAGTTCTTCAATGTTGTGTATGCCGACATCAGGTGTCTTTTCTCTCCGACTGAATACACAAACATATTGACCATGCCAACGAAGGGCATGTAACATTCCCGACGTCTTTCTCAACGCACAGTATAGGAGAATGTATGCAGCCTCCAGTTCTTTCCGCCAGTGGATGCGATTCGGTTCTCCTGCTTCACGCACCCGGTCGTGACGCCAGGTTCAAAACAGTCGGCGAGGCATGTTTTGGTCGCAATTACTGTATAGAAGAACACCTATTTCGGCGCAGCGAAAGCACATGTTCCATCGACATCGCTTTCTGACGTTGTCCCAGTGATTTAGGTGCCTAAAAAGAACGTGAATCGTGCATATTTCTCCTTGCCCACCCATATTGATTTAGTATCGCAGGCGTGCGACGGTCATTTTGTTACAAGCGCTATTGCGAAAATCTCACAGGGAAATCTACTGCAGGACGCAAACCAGTTTACGAGTAAGCTACACTTCGATAACTGCACGTTCGCGCAGGGCTCCGCATACTATGCGGAACGTTGGACCATCATCAAATCGGCTGGCGATTCTATAACCGCGCTGCTTACTTTTGGCCAAGTTCTTCATTCCGTCCAGGATTTTTATGCCCATAGCAACTGGGTTGAGCTCCATGTCAACCATTCACCCATCCCCCTGTGGGATTTGAATGAAGCTACGCTTCCAAATGGCATTGTTAGCGGTACGTGGAGCGTCGGTTTTCCAAAAAAGTGTGGCAATGGCGCGCCTTCTCACGAGATTTTGAACAAGGATAACCCGGACACCGAGAGCGGTAGCATCATCGTTCATGCTGGGCCAAATGCGGGCTCTTCGCTGTTTCAGTTAGCTTATGCCAGCGCGCTCGCTCACAGCCAGATGGAGGTTAGGAGGTTCGAGGAAGTCATTCACGCTTTGGGGCTGGAAGATGGAGTTTTGCCATAGTAGCAAACCCCTTGAATACGCTTGTCCGAAAAGTCTTTTTTTTGCTCCGAACTTCTTGCTGGCATATGTTAAGAGCCCGTGTCTCTCATTTCGTCCAAACACACATCGCGCTGCGTTTGAGCGCAGGTGCGAAGTCCGTGGCATCTTTCGATGGTATGTCAACGTGCTGCCCTGTGAGCACTTCGCCGCGGCGCATCAATCCAAAACCACTTTTGGCTTGCTATTGAGCAAGCGGTAGACATGGCGAGATATCGAACCGAATCCAGGTCAGAGGGGCCAACCGCACAGCAGTCGAGAGGTGTGGACGATGGGTATGTGGGGCTGAGCATCGGGACATTGCCGGCGATTATCAACAAGGAGAATAAGTTCGCCGCTGGCGTCATTGTCTTAGCTTCGACAGCGATCCTTTATATTACTTCGAATCACTTGCATATCTTCCAGCCTCGCCTTCTGTGGATGAGCAGGATTGATATGATCATTCCATTCTGGCCCAGCACTGTGTGGATTTATATCAGCGAATATTTTTACCTCGTCGTTATTTACTCGAGCTATCGGCACTGCAAAACTTTGAACGAATTCTTCTATGCGTTTCTTTCTTTACAACTGTTCAGTTCCCTGATTTTCTGGTGGTGGCCCACCGCTATCCCGCGGGAGTTGTTTCCCATACCCGCAGATCTCCACCCAGTTACATCCTTCGTTTTGTCGGCACTGAGGCAAGCGGATACAAGTGCCAACTGCTTTCCCAGCGTTCACGTGAGTAGCGTCTTTCTCGTATGCCTTTTGCTCTTGAACGAGGATAAACGAAAGTTCTTGTTCTTCTTTGTCTGGGCAACAGCCATCACGCTATCGACAATGACAGTGAAGCAGCACTATTTCGTCGATGTTGCCGCGGGAATTTTTCTGGCGCTCGTGGCCTATTTTCTTGTTCAGCGGATACAATTCGTCGCGAGTGGCCTGGGCGAAACAAATAAGGAAAACGCTACCTTGCCGTAGCTGCCATCGTTTCTCGGTTTGCGCTGGACGAGGCGGATCTCAGTGCTTCGATTTGATCGTCAGTCTGCTTTATGAGCGTTTTGGAAAATGTGCCCAGGTGGATGTAGAAGGCGAGCATGATCAATGCCGGCTTTATTGCCCGGGGGTTCTTCCGAACCACGGCTAGCAACGTTCTCCAAAATCGACCGCGAAAGTCGGCATATCCGCGATTGACGTTCCACAAAATCCTGGCGAACTTCTTGAGGTCCGACCGTAATCGAGTGTAAGAAATACGGCCGCTCGGTCCATCGAGATTGAGCTTAGTCGCAGCGCGAATAACGCGCGCGCAATAGGCGTCCGGGTCGTAAATGCGTCTCAAAATCTCCCGATGATCCGAGAGTATATCCAGACGGTTTCGTTTGGTCTCGAAATTCAGTCCGGGAGTGCCGCTGAGCGGATCAATATCGTGGTTGGGGTGCAAACGCCCCTCAGCCTTTAATCTGCGCATCAGTTGCGTATTCGGCAAGGCGAACAACAATCCGACCGTTGGGAAGGGAATCGCGGCGTCTTCGATCAGGTTCGTAATTGGATCGACGACGCTGTGCGACTCGTCGTCAAAGCCGACGATGAAGCCGGCGACCACAAAGATACCGGCCTCGTAGATGCGACGAATATTTTCTGCAATGTTCCGATGCGTGTTCTGTTTTTTCTGCATCCCGATGAGCACATCTTCTTCTGGACTTTCAATTCCCAAAAAGACGCCGACAAATCCCGCCCTTTTCATTAAATCGAGCATCTCAGCGTCGTCCGCGAGGTTTACAGTCGCTTGCGTGGAAAACTCAAACGGATAACCGTGCGTCCTTTGCCATTTGACCAACGCAGGCAAGAAGGTCTTGACGGCCTTCTTGTTGCCAATCAGGTTGTCGTCAACGAGTTCAATAAAACCGCGGTACCCGGTGTCATAGAGCGTTTGGAGTTCCACCAGCATCTGGTCCACAGTCTTGGTCCGAGGACGGCGACCGTAAAGTTCGATAATGTCACAGAACTCGCACGTGAACGGACAACCTCGCGAGAACTGCATACCCATATCTGCGTAGTGCCAGTGCTTTAGAAGATCGTACCGTGGAGGAGGCGTCTTAGTGACGTCCACCTGAAACTTCGGACCCTCAAAAACGCCACTTTGTCGCCCTTCTCGCCACGCTGCAACGAATTCATCGATTACGCCTTCCGCTTCACCCAGCACGCGGAAATCGGCCGATGCATAAATATGCGGACTCGACGTCGCGTCGGCGCCACCAACCGCGCAGGGTTTGTTGTAGCCGTGAGTCTGATCGATGATGGCCAACATGTCGTGTTGCTGCGGTAGCATGCCGCCGGTCATTATCAGATCGGCCCAGGCGAAGTCATCCGGCGTGACTTCTTCGATGTTGCGGTCCACGAGACGGACAGACCAAGTCCTGGGAAGCATTCCAGCGACGGTAATGAGGCCGAGTGGCGGCTGGGGATACCTTGCGCCCGCGAGTTCGCACGTTGCTCGATAATTCCAAAAAGACATTCCCCCAAATCGAGGGGCAATCATGAGGACATTACAGCCGTCGTTGGTGTGCAGGCTTGTCATGGCGTCGCTCCCAGCGGGTATTGCGTGGTTCAGGTGAATGGCAGTCTATACCAACCTGCACAGTTTCGGATAGCTCAGAAACGGCCCACCTTCATCTGGCGATTGTTTGCGAACGCTGACCGCATTCGATCGAGGCCCTCTTCTATGCTCACTGCAGGGTGATAGCCCAAGTCGCGCCGCGCAGCAGATATATCAAAATAGTGATCGCGGCACATCTCCAATACGGAGAGACGTGTGAACGCCGGTTCACTGGCGACGTGAAACATCCGGTACCAGGCCTCAAGAAACCAGGCCGAAACATATGCGACAGGCAAGGGAACCGACCTCCTTACGGGAGGCAGACCGGCGGTGTCGAGGAGAGCATTTATCATATCTCGAACAGGGCGAGGATCCCCCTGTGAAATGAAATACGCGCGTCCGGCTACCGGGCTACCAGGTTTCAGTCGCTTCTCAGCATCCAGGTGGGCGCGCGCCGCATTGTCGATAAATGTGCAGTCGATGAGATTGTCGCCGGATCCGACGAACATCAAGCGATTAGCACGCCGTCGTTCGGCGATCCGCGGGAATATCTGGGTGTCGCCTGGACCCCAGATGAGATGCGGCCGGAGCACGACAGTAGCAAGAGTGCTGCAGTTGGCTTGAATCACCAGTTGCTCGGCGGCGGCTTTGGTGGCGAGGTAAGGTGCCATATGTTTTTCGGGAAGGGGTTCATCCTCGTTGGCGTTGCGAAGATCGTATCCGCGGAAAACGACACTGGTCGTGCTCGTGTACACGAGCTTGGCGACGCCATTCTGCCGGCACGCCTCAATCACGTTGCGTGTGCCGGTGACATTGGCGGCGTAGTATTCGGAATAGTCACCCCATATTCCGGCCTTGGCGGCGACATGAAAAACCACATCCATGTTCTGAAACGCGTCCGAAACTGCCCGGCCATCCGCCACGTCCCCTTTGAAACACACGGCTCCTCTCGCTTTTAGCTCCGGATATTCATTACGTGAAAAGTTTCTGACCGAGCAGCCTTCCGCGAGCAGCATCGAAACGATCTTCGACCCCAGAAAACCGCCCCCTCCAGTAACCACGGCTCGAAGTGCCTGACTCATGAACCAACTCCTTCGCCAATTATATGGGATAAGCGAGCTCCCACGTATTGGTGATGGAGAGTTGAGGGTGTCTTAATTTGGATTCTCTGTGCAACCTCTGTGTTCTCTGTGACTGTGTGGTCGTAGAAACTCGAGATACAACAACCACAGAGTCACAGAGAACACAGCGGTTGCACAGAGAAGAAGTTCAAACTGAGACACTACCGAAAGTTTGGGTTGACGTTCCAAACATTTGGTGAAAAGGTATCGCGAGTGATGTCCACGACGGTCACCCCCACTCCTGATCACGAAAAGCTGCTACAGGAGGCTATGCGTTGGGCAGCTGGCAGCCCGTTCGAACCGGCCCTTGCTCGACACTCCCGACGCGAGGTGCTGCGTCGAAATCACCGCTACTACCGCCATCGGATTCCGCTCTATCGGCAGATCGCGGATCGCGCTGGGGTCAACGATGAAGCACCGTTCGAGGTGCTGGCCCACGAGATGCTTCTCCCCGATGTGATCTTCAAGGCGTACCCGCAGTCACTCCTCGATAAGCGGGACTTCGCCGGCATGAATGGTTGGCTCCAGACCATCTTCCACGACGAAGTGAAGGTGCCCGTCGACGAACTCGAAAGCGTAGACGATTGGCTTATGCGCCTCGAAGACAGCGGCATCCATTTAGCGTACAGCTCGGGTACGAGTGGTAATCTCTCGTTCGTTCCTCGTGACGCATACAGCTGGTGGCTTTTCCGCGAGGGGTCGCTTCACTACGCGCCGTTTCTGCTCGCACGTCGGGGGGTTATCGGTCGAGTGAAGACACCGCTTGCCAGGCTTGCCGGCATGACGTTCTCGCCAGCCCTCTTCAGGAAGATTTTCAGCCGGCTTGGCTTCGGAGACTTCGATGGCATCTTCCTCAACTTCAGCGGTGGGAACCAAGGCACTCAGATCGTTGGTCAAGAGCTTGCCAGGCGTGTACGCAAGGCGAATTTTCTCTACCCGATCAAGATTTCCGCGACGGCCATCCGAGCCCTCGCGCGACGG
>DASSEB010000307.1:0-25163 GCA_035696765.1 Pyrinomonadaceae bacterium
CTCTGTGTATCAGTTCAACCGCGACTTCGCCGGTGCGCGTCTGCACTATCAAGCAGTTGTCGACCGCTTTCCCCAAAGCGGCGCTGTGCCTAACGCGAGAGTCCAGATTGCGCGTGGTTTATACAACGAGGGGAAGTACGAGGAAGCCATTCCACTCCTTCAGAAATTCAATGCGACATCGTTTGAGTCCGCTCCGTCGACGACCGTCCGCGACGCTCTTGCTTTACTGGCTTCGAGTTACCTTCGTCTCAAACGCTATGACGCAGCAGTCGTCGCCTACAAAGTTATCATCGATCACGTCCCCGATAACCCAAATCCGGAACGAGCTTACCTGAACATCATCGACACGCTTCACGAAGCCGGGCAGTATTCGGAAGCGCTGAACTGGGTACAGCAAACACGCGCGCGCTTCAAGAACGATCTCGGCGGCGCGCTCGCATTGTTTGCGCAACTCCGCATTCACCTCGCCCAGGGAAGCTGGTCCACGGTCGTGCGCGACGCGGATGAATTGTTGAAGCTGCCGGATCTTGGGGGCACTCGCGTCGGGGGCGGAACCACTCCTGCGGAGGTCAATTTCCTCCGCGCTTACGCGCTCGAGCAACTTGGCCGCACTGAAGACGCGATTGCGGGCTACTTGTCGATTCCGGATGGACGTAACGAGTACTACGGCACACGCGCCACACAGCGGTTGCTGGATCTGGCTACGAACGTAAAGTCGCAATCGCTCGTGCGGATGCGGCTCAATGCGCTCCTCAACGAAGGTAAAGTGGCGAGCGCGGCGGGACAGTTCGAACAAGCTCGCGCGGCAGCGCAGTCCAGTTTGAGACTCACAAACGATCCACAGCTTCGTGCAGAAGCGCTGAAGTACTTACAAGCTGCTTACAACGCGCTGCCGGCTTATCATCTGCCAACGTTCAACAAGATCACTCTGCTGAAACAGGAACCAGCTTTGGGCCACGAGACGCTTGCAAACACTTTGCTGCTTCTCGGTCTGTACGACGAAGCGCTGCCGGAGTTGCTGGCGGCGCGCAAAGCGTCTGCTGGTCCGGACGAAGACTACTCGATCGCCGTACTCTCGCTGCGTGCCGGCACGCCGAATCGCGCCGTGCGTTTTGGCGAGCAGGGCTGGAAGACGGTCCCGGCTGATTTTGTGCTCGAGCTTGCGCCGCGCGAGTTTGTCGAGTTGCTTTATCCGGCGCCGTTTCGCGAATCGCTGTTGAAGCATACGAGCAGCAGGAACGTCGATCCGCGGTTCGTGTTGTCGATTGCGCGGCAGGAATCGCGCTTCCAGGCGGATGCGAAATCGGGAGCGGCGGCACGCGGCATGATGCAGTTCATTGCGGCCACCGCGGGCGAGGTCGCGACGCAGCTCAATCTTGAAAAGTTCGATCAGGACGAACTCTACAACCCGGACGTCGCGATTCTTTTCGGTTCGCAATACCTTGCAAACCTGTTCAAGCAGTTTCCGAATCAGCCGCACGCCGTTGCCGGTGCTTACAACGGCGGCGCAGACAATCTCGCCCGCTGGATCGCGCGGTCGCGTTCGACAGAAGCGGACCGCTACGTTCCTGAAATCGGTTTCTCGCAAACGAAGGATTACGTGTACCGCGTGATGGCGAACTTCTGGACGTATCAACGTCTCTACGACGCTCAACTCCAACCTGCGGCAAAGTAATGAAGCCACCAAGAAGCACAAAAGCATTTGCGACCCTGCTGATGATGTGCGTTTGCGTAGCGCCGGCTTGTCGTCGTAGCGGGACTGAGAAGCGGTACGATCTAAAAGGCAAAGTCGTCGCGGTTGAACCCGACAAGCACCTCGTCACAGTCTCTCACGGAGACGTCAAAGGCCTCATGCCGGGGATGACGATGCCATTCACCGTCCCGAATGAGTCAGACCTGCAAATCCTTGCACCTGATGATGAGATCACCGCGACGCTCGTGATCGATGGCCCTCACTCGTGGCTGGAAGATTTGATCATCACGAGGCAGAGTGCCAACCCTGCGGCAATGCCGGCCGCGGTCGTGGCAAAAGAGGGCGACGAAGTTCCGAACTTCACTTTGCGTAATCAGGATGACCGCGAGATTCACATCCGGCAGTATCGCGGCAAAACGTTGCTGCTGACGTTCATCTACACGCGATGCCCGGTGCCTGAATACTGTACGTTGATGAGTGATAACTTTGCGCAGATCGATCGCGAGTTGGGCCAGGACGCGCAAGTTTACGCAAACACACACCTGCTCAGCATCAGCATCGATCCCGAGTACGACACGCCGAAAGTGCTACGCAGTTACGGCGCGGCGCACACCGAGCGCTATCAGAACGAGACGTTTGCGCACTGGGAGTTCGCGACCGGGACGAAGGAGCAGGTCAGGGAGATTGCGCAGTATTTCGGGCTCACCTATTTCACTGAGAAGGACCAGATCATTCACGCGCTGAGGACGGTGATCGTGAATCCCGATGGGAAGATCGCGAAGATTTACGGTGGTAATGAGTGGAAACCCGAAGAGGTCGTCGCAGAGATGCGAAAACAGTAACCACTGATGACACGGATTTGAAATACGGATTTATGCGTGTAATCCGTGGTTAAACTAGCCTTTTATTTTCTTGATCTCTTCGGTGAGTACGGGGACGGCTTCGAACAGATCGCCGACAATGCCGTAATCCGCAATATCGAAGATCGGCGCTTCGGGATCTTTGTTGATTGCGACGATGGTGCCGGAGTTCTTCATTCCGACCAGGTGCTGAATCGCGCCGGAGATACCAAGCGCGACGTAGAGCTTCGGCGCGACTGTCTGCCCTGACGATCCAATTTGGCGATCGATGGGCAGCCATTCGGCGTCGCAGATCGGACGCGAAGCGGCGAGATCTCCCCCCAACACCTCCGCCAGCTTCTCCGCGAGCACGAGATTGTCTTTGCTCTTGATGCCGCGACCGACAGCGACGATCACCTCTGCCTTCGTGAGATCGACAGCCTGCTTCGCTTCCTGGAACGGAGCTTCAGGCTTCATGCGCACTTCGCCGATCTCGACCGCGACATTCTCAACTGGCGCACCGCCGCCCTTCGCAGCCTGGTCCGCGCGATAAGCTCCTGTCTGGAACGTCGCGAACACCGGCGCTTCACCGTCTGACACAACATCAGCATCGAGCTTGCCGAGAAAGATTCTTCTCGTAAACCCGATCTTCCCGCCGTCTGCCTTCGCGCGAATGCAGTCGCTGATCAGCGACTTGCCGAAACGCGCCGCGAGCTTCGGAGCGAAGTCGCGCACCTGGTACGTGTGCGTGAGAAAGACGAAGTTTGGATCGACCTGCTTGACGATCTGCTGCATGCCATCGGCATAAGCGTCAGGAGTGTAATCAGCTAACTTCGGATTCGTCGCGCAAATAACCTTCTCGACATCATACGCGGCAATCTCCTGCGCTAACCCGGCGACATCCGCACCGAGGATCACCGCCGTCGCCTTCTGCTGCAACTGCGATCCAAGCGCCTGCGCCGCCGCGATCGCCTCAAGCGAGCTCCGGTTCGCGGTCCCACCTTTATGCTCAATGAAAACTAGTAATCCGTTACTCATCCGTGTAATCCGTGGCTAGAATACTCTTGCTTCAACGTGCAGCTTCTGCGCCAGTTCCGCGGCGCCCGCTTTCGCGTCGCCATTCCCGAGCATCTGCGTCTGTTTAGTTTTCTGCGGCAGATAAATCTTCTCGACGCGCTGATGCGAAGGCCTGCCGGTAAGCTCCGCCGAAGGCGTCACTTCCTTAATCTCCTTCTTCTTCGCCGCCATGATTCCTTTCAGCGTCGCGTAGCGAATCTGGCTGATGCCCGATTGAATCGTCAGCAAGGCGGGCAACGGCATTTCGTACCACTGATACCAGCCGCTCTCCAGTTCTCTTTTGACGCGCAGCTTATCTGCCGCAGCATCCAACTCGATCACGATCGTCGCGTGCGGCAAGCCGAGCAGTTCAGCCATGATCACGCCCGTCTGCCCATAGCCGTGATCGTCTGACTGAAGACCAGTCATGATCAGATCGGCTTTCTCATCGCGAATCGCATCGGCAAGCACTGTCGCGGCGGCGTAGGGTGTCAGGTGTGTGAGGTTATCGCCAACGACGTGAATCGCCCGGTCGGCGCCTCGCGCCAGCGCGTCTTTGATCACGCTCTTCACGCGTTGCGGGCCCATCGAGCAAACAACTACTTCGCCGCCCAGCTTCTCACGCACGCGCAACGCCTCTTCGAGTGCGTAACCGTCAGACTCACTCACTTCAAAAGAAAGATCGCCCTCTTCGATCCACGTGGCGTCTTTGTTAATTCGCAGGATCGCGTCCTTGTTCGCGACCTGCTTCATCATCACAATGATCTTCATCTTCTATTGCCACAAAAAGGCACAAAAAGCACAAAAGAACTTTTTGTGACCTTACTCTTCATATCGTTTGAACAGCAACGCCGCGTTCGTGCCGCCGAACCCAAAGCTGTTTGAAAGCACGTACTCGACCGTGGCTTCGCGCGGCTCGTTGGGCACGTAGTCGAGATCGCAATCGGGATCGGGGTTCACGTAATTGATCGTGGGCGGCAGCACGTTGCGGTACAGCGACAGCACGCTAAACACACTCTCGATTCCGCCCGCGGCGCCCAACAAGTGGCCCGTCATCGACTTCGTCGAACTGACCGCGAGCTTGTAAGCGTGCGCACCAAACGTGTCCTTGATCGCGAGTGTTTCGAACTTGTCGTTGTAAGGCGTCGACGTTCCATGAGCGTTGATGTAGCCCACTTGCTCCGGACTCACGCCTGCATCTTTCAGCGTTCGCTGCATCACGCGACGCGCGCCCGATCCGGTCTCGTCCGGCATGGTGAGATGGAACGCGTCGGCGGCCGCGCCGTAGCCGACAATCTCAGCGTAGATCTTCGCGCCTCTTCGTTTTGCCGATTCCAACTCCTCGAGGATCATGATGCCCGCGCCTTCGCCGATAACGAAACCATCTCGATCTCTTTCGAAGGGGCGTGACGCGTGCACCGGGTCGTCGTTGTTCGTCGAGAGCGCTCGCATCGATGCAAATCCGGCGATGCTCATCGGCGTGATGGCCGACTCCGCGCCGCCGCAGATCATCACGTCGGCGTCACCGCGCTGAATGATCTTGAAGCTGTCGCCAATCGCGTGCGCTCCGGCGGCGCAGGCAGTGGCTGTGGCTGAGTTTGGACCCTTTGCACCGAAACGGATCGACACCTGGCCCGCGGCAAGATTGACGATTGCGGACACGATGAAGAAGGGCGAGACCCGATCCGGTCCATCGTCGAGCAGCTTTGAGTGCTCTCGCTCGATGGCCCAGAAGTCGCCGATGCCGCTGCTGATGTAGGTGCCGACGTTCTCAGCGATATCGTCGGGAAACTTGCCGTGGTCAGTGAGCTTGAAGCCGCTGTCGGCGACCGCTTCGATCGACGCCACCACCGCATAATGAATAAAGGCGCCCATCTTGCGCGCCTCTTTCTTGGCGATGAATGCCAGCGGGTCGAAATTCTTCACTTCGCAGGCAAACTTTACTGAAAACCGCTCGGCATCGAACTTCTTGATGTAGTCAGCGCCACTGCGCCCGTTCATCAGGGCAGTCCACGTGTCTTCGACAGTGTTGCCAACGGGTGTAACGAGGCCGAGGCCTGTAATCACTACACGACGTGTCAAATCAAAACTCCTTTCTCTGTGCAACCTCTGTGTCCTCTGTGCCTCTGTGGTGGTTTATGCCGAAGAGCAGTGACCACAGAGGCACAGAGGACACAGAGGTTGCACAGAGAAAAACCCTTGCACTACTTTTTGTGCTGGTCGATATAGTTATAAGCGTCCCGCACACTCTGAATCTTCTCAGCGTCTTCGTCGGGAATCTCGATGCCAAACTCCTCTTCAAAACGCATCACGAGTTCGACCGTGTCCAGCGAGTCGGCGCCGAGGTCGTCGATGAACCGTGCGTTCGGCGTGACCTCGTTTTCATCGACACCAAGCTCGTCGACAATAATCTGTTTTACTTTGTTCTCGATCTCTTGATCGGGCATCGTGTTTGCTCCTCTGTGAGTTTAATTTTGAATATCAATTCCCGGCAGCAAGTGCACTCCGTGTTGTTTCTAAACTTGCCGCATCTTCCACGTTCAATGTCTTGACGTCACGACTGATCTGGCGCATCAGACCTGACAATACCTTGCCCGGCCCGACTTCAACAAACGTCTCAACGCCCTGCTGCATCAGCAACTGCATCGACTCGACCCATCGAACCGGTGCTGAGACCTGCCTGACGAGCGCGTCGCGTAACTGATCCGGCGCGGTCGTCGCGAGCGCGTCGACGTTCGTTACGACCGGCATCGCAGGCTCATCGAAAACAAGCTGCTCGAGATCCGGAGCGAGCCTGTCCTGTGCCGGCTTCATGAGCGCGCAATGAAACGGTGCGCTCACGTTCAACTTGATCACGCGCTTGGCCACACCCTTCAACAACTCGATCGCACGGTCAACAGCCTCAGTGTTCCCTGCGATCACAAGCTGATTCGGGGAGTTTATATTCGCGATCGAACAAACCCGCCCATCGCGTGCCTCTTCACAAACGCGCTCGACATCGCTCAACTCGCCGCCGATGATCGCCGCCATCGCACCGGTCCCAACCGGCACGGCCTCCTGCATGTAGCGGCCTCTCGCGCGCACCGTTCGCACGGCGTCTGAGAACTTCAAAGCACCGGCCGCAACAAGCGCCGAGTATTCACCCAAACTGTGTCCCGCGACAAATGCCGGCGCACTGATTCCTGTTTCCATCATCGCCCGGAACGCGGCTACGGAAACCGTGAGAATCGCAGGTTGCGTATTCTCGGTTAACTGTAAATCCTCCGCCGGACCTTCGAAGCACAACCGCGAGATCGAAAAACCCAGCGCGTCGTCAGCTTCTTCAAAGATCTGCCGCGCGACCGGAAAATTCTCAAACAGCTCCCGTCCCATTCCAGGGCTCTGTGAACCCTGCCCGGGAAAGATCATGGCGACAGATCTGGCGCTCACCATCGCATCAACACGGCGCCCCAGGTCGCGCCGCCGCCAAACGAAGTCATCAGCAGTAAATCGCCTTCCTTCACGCGTCCTGCCTCCACGCATTCATCGAGCGCGATCGGTATCGATGCCGACGAGGTGTTCCCGTGCACGGCGATGTTTGAATACACCTTCGACATATCGACGTTCAGCCTGTCTGCCACGGCCTCGGTGATGCGCTGATTTGCCTGGTGCGGGATAAACAGATCGATGTCGTCTGACTTCACGCCGGCCTGCTCCAGAACTTCACGGGAGATCTCCGCCATCGAACGAACGGCGACCTTGAACAGCTCGTTGCCCCTCATCTTGAAATAGTGATCGCCGGCCGCAATCGTTTCCGCCGTCGGTCTCTTGCGCGTGCCGCCACCTGGCGAAAAAAGCTGCTCTTCGTAACGCCCGTCTGATTTGATCTTGCTCGCGAGGATGCCGCGATTACCGTCAGTTGGTCCTAAAACTGCGGCGCCGGCGCCGTCGCCAAACAACACACACGTCTGGCGGTCGGTGTAATCGACGTACTGCGTAAGAATCTCAGCGCCGACGACGATGGCGTGTCGCACCTGGCCGGTGCGGATCATCGAATCAGCCATTGACACTCCGTAAAGAAAACCGGAGCACGCGGCCACGATGTCCATTGCCGCAGCGTTGTTGGTGCCGAGCTCGGCCTGGATGATGCAGCCGGTCGACGGAAGTATCTGGTCGGGTGTGACGGTGGCGCACAGAAGCAGATCGATGTCGGACGGGTCCAAACGTGCACGCTCGATCGCCTGGCGCGCGGCGCGCGCGGCAAAAAGCGATGTGTACTCGTTCGGCGCGGCCTTGCGACGTTGTTTGATCCCGGTGCGCGTCGTGATCCACTCGTCAGAAGTCTCGACCATCTGAGCGAGGTCGGCATTCGTCAGAATACCTTCAGGGTAGGAATGGCCCGTACCCAGAACTCCAGCGCGTTGATTCACCATTGATTCCTCAGATTACTACAATCAGCCGCAGTTTACACAGATAGACGCAGGTTACCATCTGTGTTCATCTGTGTAAGCTGTGGCTTGTTTTTAATACCTTCCTCAATTCGTTCGTTCGTCCGCTTGTCGGAAAACTCTTTCACACTCCTGATCGCGTTGCGAATCGCACGCGCATTCGAGCGGCCGTGGCCGATCACGACGATGCGACTCACTCCCAATAACGGCGCGCCGCCATACTCCGAGTAGTCAAGCCGCTTCTTGATACTGCGAAACGCCGGCTTCGCGAGAACTGCGCCCGCTTTCGTTACGGCAGTTTGCGTTAGCTCGCGCTTCAACATCGAGAGCATCGCTTCGGTCAGTCCCTCCGACAGCTTCAGCATCACGTTTCCCGTGAAGCCGTCCGTGACGATCACGTCTACCATGCCCGAGAAAACGTCGCGCCCTTCGACGTTGCCGACGAAGTTGATACTGCTCAGCTCGCGCAGGAGGGGAAACGCTTCCTTCGTCAGATCGTTTCCCTTCGCTTCCTCCTCGCCGATGCTCATCAAGCCGACTGAGGGTTTGATCGTGCCGAGCACCGAACGCGAGTAAGCGTCGCCCATGATCGCAAACTGTGCGAGGTGATGCGGTTTGCATTCCGAGTTCGCGCCGACGTCCAACAGCAGCGTCGGTTTCGCAGCCTTCGTCGGAATCATCGCCGCAAGCGCCGGCCGATCGACGCCGGGGATCGTGCCGATAACCATCTTCGCCGTCGCCATCGCCGCGCCGGTGTTGCCCGCGGACACAAAACCGTCAGCACGGCCTTCCATCACCAGCTTCGTACCGATCCTCAAAGAGCTCTTCTTCTTCCGCCTGACGGAAGTCGCGACCGGATCGTCCATCGCGATCACTTCCGCCGCCTCGACGAATTCAATGCCGCGATCGCCGTCTCCGCGCCAACCACACTTTCGCAGTTCCGGTTCGACCTTGTGGGCCTGGCCCACAAGAATGACGCCCACTCCGAAGTCGCGTGTCGCAGCGAGAGCGCCATCGATCTCAACGTGCGGCGCCTGGTCGCTTCCCATCGCGTCGAGAACGACCTTGCCCGTCAGCTTGGGCTGATGCTGCGACTGGCTTCGCACAGACTTGATTTAGCTTTGTTCGACCTGCACCACTTCGCGGCCTTTATAATGGCCGCATTTGGGGCAAACACGGTGGGGCATGCGGGGCTCACGGCAATTCGGGCACAAGGTAGTTTGCGGCACGCGCAAAGCGTCATGCGCGCGACGTTTGTCTCGACGAGCTTTCGAATGTCGTCGCTTAGGATTTGGCATAATAACTCCGTTATTTTAAATTCTTCAGGGCCGCCCAACGGGGATCGACATCATCTGTAACACACGCGCATTCGCCGGAATTTCTGTCGATGCCGCATTCCGGACAAATGCCTTTGCAATCCTCGCGACACAGCATGCGAGTGGGAACGGCGAGCAAAATCTGCTCTTTCACAATCTCATCGACGTCGATCGCTTCGCCGTCGAACACTGAAACCGACATTTCCTCGTCCGTCAGTTCCGCGGCTTCGCTCGACTCGTAATCAGAGCCGGTGATGTACTCCAAAGCGAAATCGGCGTCGACGGGTAACTCAACCGGCTGCAAACAACGATCGCATTCGACCTGCGCGCGCGTATAGATGTGGCCGTTGACCTGAACGAGGGCGCGGGCCAATTTGACGTTTCCCTTTACCGCTACCGGCTCGACCAATCGTATGCGTTCGTCCAATGGATTGAGATCGTCCGGCTGATAAACATGGGCGAAACCGCCTTTACCGCCCTCCAGGTTCTCCAGCTCAATCCGCATGACTACCCCGCATTGCAGCCGATAGCGTTTCGGGCGCTATCCGCGCAAAAGGGCCATTATAGCGAGGCGAGGCACTCTGTCAACGCACGGCGACCGGCGGATCCGTGTAATCCGTCGCTAACGCATCTTCGCGTAAGGCAGTCGCGAGGCGCTTGTCCGCGCCTGCGATCAGCCGCGTTCCTGCCTTCGTGATCTGCAAGAGATTCACGTTTTTACGGCCGGCCTTCTGTAACGCCTGCCGGGCAAGTTCTTTACGTCCGGTTCGCTCGTAAGCTTGCGCCAAAAGATGAAACGCCTCCGCATAGTTCTCATCCATCTTCGTGGCTTTTCTCAAGTGCCTGACCGCGAGATCGTCGCGGTTCAGCTCGTAGTAAAGACAACCGAGCACGTAATGCGCTTCCGGCGAAGGCCGCACCGTCAACGCGCGCTTGAATTCACCGAGTGCGCGGCGCCAGTTCTTCTCGGCCACAAACAACCAGCCCAAACCGTAATGCCCGGCGAACGACGAGCCGCCCTGCTCAGTCGCACTACTCAAAAGATCTTTCGCGAGCTCAACCTCGCCGTCGTCAGCGCACGTCAGTCCCAAGAGCAAAGATATGCGCAGATCGCCCGGCAACGACGCGTGTGCCTTCGCGAGGTACGATCGTGCCTGTTTTGTCTTGCCTCGACGAAAGAAGTGCTCGCCGATGTACAGATTCAAAGCAGCGTTCTCTTCTGAGACTTCGGCCGCGCGTTGGAGCTTCGCCATGCCTTGCGGAATTTGCTTGTCTTCGATGAGGAGAAAACCCTCGTTGACGAGCTCTTCGAAAGCCTCTTTGTCCGCGACTTTTGCGCCCGCGAGTATTCGCATACGCAACTCGTCGCGATGCACGTTCTCTTCCTGCTCGACCGTGTCTCGCTGGCAGCGCTCGCTCCACATGTGTTCGAGCCGCTCTGTTTCCACGATGCCGTCTTCGGTTAGTAGCGCGACCAACGCGCGGATGAGAGAGCGATCGAAGTAAGCGTTCTGCGCGTAGCGCAACAGCAGATCGAGACTGCGCTCGAGACGTTCAGCCAATCGCGAGACTCTGTTTTCAGCAGCGGAGATGCGTTCGAGGAGATGTTCGTCAGTGGAGAGGCTTGCGGGGCCGGCTTCGAACCGTGAAGAAGTTGGTTCGACAACGATCATCAAGCGCGTGCCGCAGCGATTACAAAACTCCTGGCCGAGCGGATTCGCTGCCAGGCACTTCTGACAATAATGCGAGATAGTGGGGCGCATTTAGCCACAAAAGGAACAAAAACTAGTATTCGTAAAAGCCGCGGCCGCTCTTTCTCCCGAGCCAACCGGCGTCGACGTAACGCTTCAGCAGCGGGCACGGCCTGTATTTGGGGTCTCCGAGCCCCTCATATAACACATTCATGATGGCAAGGCATACATCCAGACCGATAAAATCCGCGAGCGTGAGCGGCCCCATCGGGTGGTTCATGCCGAGTTTCATGATGCCGTCGATGCTTTCGCGGCTCGCGACACCTTCGTAAAGCGTGAAGACTGCCTCGTTGATCATCGGCATCAAAACACGATTTGAAACAAAGCCGGGCGAGTCCTGGCAGTCGAGCGCGACTTTGCCGAATTGTTCGGACAGGATGCGGACGCGTTCGTAAGTTTCATCGGAAGTCGCCATGCCGCGGATGACTTCGACGAGCTTCATGACGGGAACAGGATTCATGAAGTGCATGCCGATGACTTTGTCGGGACGTTTAGTTGCGGCGGCGAGTTTCGTGATCGAGATCGACGAGGTGTTGGAAGCGAGAATCGCGTGCGTTGGTGTAACTTCGTCCAGCATCTTGAAGACCTGTGTTTTGACGCCGAGATCTTCTACGACAGCTTCGACGACGAAAGACGCTTCCTTGAACTGCCCGAAATCAGTTGTCCTGCGGATTCTGCCGATGATGGCTTGCTTGGATTCGGCGTCGAGGCGTTCTTTATCAACGTCGCGTTGCAAGCTCTTCTCAATCGCACTCAGTCCGCGATCGAGAAACTCGTCGCGGACGTCGTGCATGATCACGTTGTGACCGGCACGGGCCGCGACTTGCGCGATGCCGTTTCCCATCGTGCCCGCGCCCACTACTCCAATCACATCATCCATCTTATCCATCGTCTTTAACGTTCGATTGCCATTGCGACCGCATTACCACCGCCAAGACACAGTGAAACGATCGCGCGCCGCGCCTGACGCCTCTTCATCTCATACAACACCGTCGTCAACAATCGCGATCCTGACTGTCCGATCGCATGCCCCAGCGCCACCGCACCACCATTCACGTTCACCTTCTCCGGATCGAGTCCAAGCTCACGCGTCACCGCGATCGCCGCTACTGAAAACGCCTCGTTCAATTCGATCAGGTCGACTTCACTCGGCGACCATCCCGTTTTCTTAAACAACTTCTTCACTGCTTCGACCGGCGCCATCATCACCAGTCTCGGCTCAACTCCGGCAACAGCCTGCGCAACGATTCGCGCCATCGGCTCGACACCGAGTTCGCGTGCACGCTGCATCGATGTCACGACCACCGCCGATGCGCCATCGTTAACACCAGGCGCGTTACCTGCCGTCACCGTGCCGCCCTCTTGTTTGAAAGCCGGCTTCAGCTTTCCGAGCACTTCCACCGTCGTATCTTCACGCACCGTTTCATCGGTATCAAAGACGAGCGTCTGTCCTTTCTTCTGCGGTATCTCCACCGCCACGATCTCGTCTTTGAACTTGCCCGCCTTCGTCGCCGCCGCAGCCTTGCGGTGCGAGTTCATCGCAAACTCGTCCTGCTCGCTCCGGCTGATCCGGTACTCTTCGGCGACGACTTCTCCGGTGCAGCCCATGTGATAATTTTCAAACGCGCACCACAGCCCGTCGTTGATCATCGAGTCGACGAGTTCGCCATTGCCGAGCCGGTAACCTTCGCGTGCTTTGGGTATGAGATAAGGCGCGTTACTCATCGACTCCATGCCGCCGGCAACAACCATCTGCGAGTCGCCGAGTTGAATGCCCTGCGCCGCCAGCATCACGGCCTTCAAACCCGAGCCGCAGACCTTGTTGATTGTCACTGCAGAAACTGTCGACGGAAGACCGCCGTTCAACGCTGCCTGGCGCGCGGGGTTCTGGCCCAGGCCGGCTTGAATCACGCATCCCATGATCACTTCGTCGACGTCCTCAGGCTTGACGCCCGCTCGCTTCACACTCTCGCGCACGACGATCGCGCCGAGTTGCGGAGCGGTGAACCCTTTCAACGAGCCGAGAAACTTTCCGACCGGCGTACGCGCCGCACTGATGATTACTACTTCGTTCAATTCCGGCATTTCAAACTCCCTTATGTTAGACTTGGCCCGATATTAGACTTTCTTTCGCTATTCATAAAGCATGCAGGCACTCATTCTCGCGGGTGGCAAAGGCACGCGCCTTCGGCCGCTGACAGTTTACACTCCAAAACCGATTGTACCGATTTGTAATCGACCGTTCCTCCTTTATCAAATCGACACGCTGCGACGGGCAGGCATTACCGACATCACATTATCGCTCTCGTACCAGCCTAACAAAATCGAGCAACTGCTCGGCGACGGGTCCGATTTTGGCGTGAAGCTGAAATACACAGTCGAGCCGCAGCCGATGGGAACAGCGGGCGCTTACAAGTTTGCGGAAGATCTCATTCGCGAGCCGACTGTCGTTTTCAACGGCGACATTCTCACCGATCTCGATCTCAAAGCAGTGATACGCGAGCACAACGAAAGGAAAGCAACGGCGACGGTCGTGCTCACGCCGGTCGAGAATCCGCAAAGCTATGGGCTGGTCGAAACAGAAAAAGACGGAAGCATTCGCCGCTTTCTCGAAAAGCCGAAAGCCGACGAGATCACGTGCAACACGATCAACGCCGGCACGTACATTCTCGAGCCGAAGGTGCTCGATTACTTGCCTGCCGGTGAGAACTACTCGTTTGAGTATGGGCTTTTTCCCGATCTGCTGAAGCGCGGCGAAAAGTTTTACGCGCACATTCCTGCGCGCACTTACTGGATCGACATCGGGACACCGGAGCGGTATCTGCAAGTGCACGCTGACCTGCTTGCGAATCGCGTGTCGCGGTTTCATATCAAGGAACGGCGCGGGCAGTTTGACGCGGCGACCGTGGCGGAGATCGATGAGTTGTCGATGGTCGGCGACGACTGCCAGATCAAGCCGGGTGCGCAGATCATCAACTCAGTGCTGGGCCAGGGATGTTTTGTCGAGGAGCGTGCGCGTGTTGAGAACTCGGTGATCTGGCCACACACGCGCATCGGCACCACAGCGCAATTGACCGGGGCGATCGTCGGGCGCGGTTGTCACATCGGTCGTTCGGCTGTAGTTGGACCAGGAACGGTACTCGGCGACAAGACTTCGCTCACCGACTACACGTTCACTTGAGGAGGGCAATCGTGAATTGGGACGTTTTTCGAGCTTACGACATTCGTGGAATCTATCCTGAACAGATCGATGAAGAGGCGTATTACAGAATCGCGAAGGCATACGTTTACCTGTTCAAGCCGAAGACGATGGTTGTGGGGATGGACGCCAGAACGTCCTCGCCTCCGTTGAAAGCGAGTCTCGTTCGCGGGTTTCTCGATGCCGGTGTCGACGTTGTTGACATCGGCCAGATCACTACCGACATGCTCTACTACACCGTCGGTGCGTCGGAGGAATACTCAGGCGGAGCTGTCGTGTCTGCGTCTCACAATCCGAAGGAATACAACGGGCTGAAGATGGTTCGCGAGAAAGCCGCCGCGATCTCCTCCGAGACGGGTTTGTTCGACATACGCGACGCGTTGAAGGCCAACAAAGACGCTGAAGTTACGTCGGATAAGAAAGGCACCTGCACCGAACGCGACATCCTGGACGACTACCTGCAACACGTCTTGAAATCCGTCGATCGAAGTAAGATCAAACCGTTCACGTTTGTGGGAAACGCCAACTTTGGATTTGTTTGCCGGCCCGCGGCGAAGCTCGCGCAGGACTTGGGCCTGAATCTCCTTCCTTTGAATTTCGAGCCGGATGGAACATTTCCCAAGGGACCACCCGATCCGATGTTGCCCGGCAACCGGACTGAAACCGAGGCGCTTATCAAAGAGCGTGGCGCGGCGTTCGGTGTCGCGTGGGACGCCGATGCGGATCGCGCCATGTTCTTCACGGAAAAAGGTGAATATATCTCGGGCGCATACATTATTGCGTTGCTGGCCGACATCCTGCTCACGAAGTATGGAAGCGATAACACGATCATCTTCGATCCGCGCGTGATATGGCCCACGCTCGATACGGTGCGGCGCAAGGGCGGCCGGCCGATCATCTCAAAGGGCGGTCACGCGTTCATGAAAGATCGCATGCGGCGCGAGAATGGACTGTTCGCCGGCGAGTTGAGCGGGCATTACTACTTTCGTGAAAACTTCTATGCCGATAACGGCGTAATTCCCTTCCTGCTGGTGCTCGAACATCTTTCGACGCAAGACAAACCCTTCTCGGAAATCATCGCGCCGTACATGGCCGGCCACTACATGTCGGGCGAGCTCAACTACAAGGTCAAAGACATTAAAGCTGTGATTGCGAAGGTGAAGGAGAAGTTTCACGGTGAGGGGCAGGAAGACTTTACTGACGGCTACTCGCTCGAGACTGCGGAGTGGCGCTTCAACATTCGCGGCTCCAACACCGAACCGCTGTTGCGATTGAACATCGAAGCACGCAAACCCGAATTGATAGATCAGATGAGGAAAGAGATCGAAACGATTATCGAATCGACTAACTGATACAGTGCTTTGATCCTTTTGTGCTTTTTGTGCTTTTTTGTGGCTGAAAGATTTTTGAGGCACAGGTATGCCGGAACTGCCTGAAGTAGAACACGTCGTTCGAGCGTTGTCGCCGGTCGTCACCGGACGCCGCATCCTCGCCGCCGAACTGAATCTCAAACGCATCGCGCCCGGCATCTCGCGTCCTGCGTTCGATCGCCAGCTTCGCAACTCACTCATTCAGGCAGTCGGCAGGCGCGGCAAGTACATCCTCTTCGAACTCGAATCTGGACACGTACTCGCGACACACCTGCGGATGACAGGCAAATTCGTTTCGCTCACCGTCGATCAATCGTTGCCACCCTACGCCCACGTCATCTTTTATCTCGACGACGAACGGCGACTGGTGTTCTGCGATATGCGGCAGTTCGGCCGCATGCGTATCTTCACAAATCAGCCAAAGGAACTCTCGTCACTCGCGCCCGAACCTCTCTCCGATCAATTCACCGAGGCTTATTTTCTTGAAACGCTCTCGCGTTCGCGTCGTCCCTTGAAACACTTGCTCTTGGACCAGACTCGCGTGCTCGGTCTCGGAAACATTTACGCCGTCGAAGCGCTCTTCCTCGCGGGCGTAAATCCGATGAAACCTGCAAATCGTTTATCGAAACCGCGTGCGCGGAAGTTGTATCAGGCGATTCGCGACACATTGCAGGAAGCGATCGATGCGGGCTCGACCTTGCGAATCGATCTCGCGGACGGGAATGGCAGTTACTTTGGGACCAGCGAACGGTTCTGGCGCGTTTACGAACGTGAAGGGGAACCGTGTGTGAGATGTGGAACGAAGATCAGGCGCGTGGTCCAGGGTGGAAGATCGACCTACTACTGTCCCAAGTGTCAAAAAAACTAGCTAAGTAACAAAATCTGTTACCCGGGTCTAACAGTTTGCGGCACCTCAGAGCTCCTCATCGCCTCCGGAATACGGGAAATCATCGGCCAGCACGGCGCGCATCTTGACGTGGCCGTACAACACTTCCAGGTAGCAGAGAAACCGGTGCAATAACGGTTTCGATTCGAGATTGTTCTCGATCGCCGTGATCACTTCGAGCGCCAGGCTCTCGTAACCACGCCAGTCTTTGTACATCAGATATTGCATGCTGCCGTCGCGGAATTCGAGGATTCTGGCCGTAACCGACCGCAGTACATCCGGGTCGGTATTGGCCTGGGCCAGGCGCACAAACCGCATCAGCGAGGCGAGGTCGCGGCAGAGTATCAGTGACTGCTGAAGCCGCAATTCGACGTCGTTGAAAAGCTTCGAGGCATCGAGGCCGGGGTTGAAGACTTGCAAGAGAGTGATGGTTGATTGTTGGAAACAATTGGTCAATAAACCGTGAGCGTGAAGGATCTTGCCATAGACGAGTGGAATCGACTGCTCGGTGACGCCGCGGACCAGCTCACGCTCGAAAATCCGGCGCAAATCGTGAGTAATTCCGTAAGAAATGCCGTCGAGGACCTCGTGCAATCGCTCGTGTCCCTGGGCGGCTTTGATGGCTTTGGTATCGATGTAATCGGTTAGAGAACGGGCCTCGAATTCGAGCACTTCGAGGAGGGAAAGACTCTCGAGGAGGGTGTCGAGTTTATGAAGGTTATTCTCGATGCGAGAGAGCCAGTCGAAGAACCGGAGCATCTCGCTGAGGATGGTCTGTGAGATTTCTCGCAGCTCAGGGTCTGTAATCCTGTCGGTGACTAAATCGACTTCGTGTTGAAGGTTAGCCTGGACCTCGCGTTGGAGCTGGGTCTGAGAATCGACTGGGATTGGATCAGTCAGCAGAGGCAGCTGCGGTTCGGGTTCTGGAATAACGTAAGCGAGGGACGTGGCCATTGGGGGACCTCCTTCGGGAGGGGAGGAGCAAGGCCCGTGCCATCTTGCCCAGCCCTGGTCTAAAGGTTCTCCACGATAAAGTCCATCATCATTTGCCGCAGGTGCTTCACGAGCAACGGATCAGTGACGCCATGCCTCGACTTCGGATACAGCATCAACTGAAACTGCTTCCCTGCCTTCTGCAACTCGTAAACAAATTGCATCGTGTTCTGCATGTGCACGTTGTCGTCGATCGCGCCGTGGATCAGTAACAACTTTCCATGCAGGTTCTTCGCCGCGTGCACCGGCGAACTCTTCTTGTAACCTTCGGGATTGTTCTGCGGCGTTCCCATGTAACGCTCGGTGTAGATCGTATCGTAATCGCGCCAGTCGGCGACGGTGCCGCCGGCGATGCCGATCTTGAACGACTCGCTGTGCGTTAACGCATAGCTCGTCATGAACCCGCCGTAGCTCCAGCCCCAAATACCGATACGCGATCCGTCGACGTAAGGCTGGCTCTTCAGCCACGTCACACCATCCTCGAGATCGCGCAGCTCGAGTTCGCCAAAATTCTTGTACACGGGCCAGGTCGCCTCCATGCCTTTCCCGCTCGCGGTGCGATTGTCGCAAATCCAGACGATGTAACCCTTCTGGGCCAATAACTGGTGAAACATGTACGTCTGCGAGCCCCAGGCGTTTCTCACCTGGGGCGCGTGTGGTCCACTGTAAGTAAAGCTCATCACCGGATACTTCTTCCGCGCGTCGAAATCGGGCGGCTTGATCATCATCGCTTCCATGACAAAACCGTCGCGCGTCTTCACTTGTAACAGCTCCGCCGTTCCGAGTTTGTACTGCTTCAGCGCGTCTACTTTGTTTTCCGCGATCACACGAACGAGTTTGCCCGAGGCATCGTAGAGACGAACTTGCGACGGAGTGTTGAGATCGCTCCAAACGTCGATGAAGTAATTAGCCGCCGGACTGAGATCGACACGGTGCGAGCCTTCCGTCTGTGTGAGACGTGTCAAGCTGCTGCCGTCGACTTTGACACGATAGGCATGCGGCGCGATGTGACTGCGCTCGGTGCCGGTGAAATAGATGTAGCCGTTCTCTTCATCCACGCCTTCGATTGAACGCACTTCCCACTTCCCGTCGGTGATCTGTCGCAGCAGTTTTCCGCCCGCCGAGTAGTGATACAGATGTTCCCAGCCGCTGCGCTCGCTGGCCCAGATAAATGAACCATCTTTCAGCCAGACCGGCTGCTCGTTGATTGCAACCCACGCCTTGGAAGTCTCGTGAATGATGTTGCTCGACTTGCCTTCACGCGCATCGGCGAAGTTCACGTCGAGAAACGTCTGCTCGCGGTTCTGCGCCTGGTAGACAACTTTCTTGCTGTCGGGCGTCCAGGTAACACGCGAGATCAAGAGGTCTGCGGGTTGATATTGGAACGTGTCGATCCAGCGAATATCGCCGCCCGCGGCATTCACCACGCCTAACTTCACGATTGGATTCGGATCGCCGGCCTTCGGATACGGTGTGACTTCGACGTTCTGGTCGTAAGGAATGTGATCGACAACCGTGAACTCCGGCACCGGCGATTCGTCGAAGCGCAGAAAGGCGATGCTCGTCGAATCGGGACTCCACCAGTAAGCGCCGAAATTTCCGCGGCCGTAAAGTTCTTCCTGGTAAACCCAATCCAGGCGGCCGTTGAGAATGTTCGCGCCGCCGTCGCGAGTCAAAGCACGCTCGCGCCGCTGCATGCCGAGATCTTCAACGTACAAGTTGTTCTCGCGTACGAAACTGATCATGCGGCCGTCGGGACTGAACTCTTCGCTCATTTCCTCTTCCGGGTTGCTCGTGAGCCGGATGGCGCGGTCGCTGCCAAATTCGTAATAGAAGAGATCGTTGGACCAGTTGATCAGAGCGGCAGTCTCAGCGGGATTGAGATTGTAGTTGCCGCGATTGGCCAGTTGTCGCGCATCCTCCGCGGTGACGCCCGGCAACGCCGCAAACGCGGCCTGCATTTTTGCAGTATCGAAAAAAGCGACAGTTTCACCCGTTGCCGCGTCTACTTTTTGCAACCGCGGCACGTCGTGACGTGAGGCGTCGTTCGTTATCAAGTAGTGCTTACCGTCCTTGAGCCAGCGGACAGTTGGCGTGGTGCCGTTGAAGTTAACTTTCTTGACCGGATCGAAGATGTCGTCGATCGTGAGTAGTTTGTTCTGTGCTCTTAAGGAGTGGGTGGCTAGTGCCAGGAAAACAGTTGCCAGCAAGAATGCTTTGAGACGAGTCATATTTTTCATTGTGCTCTTGGCGTCATTTTCTTAATGAGCGGTGTCAGGAAAAGCAGGAGAACGGCTGCGACGAGGGTAACGCCCGCGAAGATGCCGAAGCCTCGTGTTAACACGCTTGTGTCGTTGCCCTCGAACAATCTTGTGGTTAGACCGGCGATAAAGCTGCCGATGGAAATCGAAAGGAACCACACGCCCAACATGAGTCCCACCATTCTTCCCGGAGAAAGTTTAGTTACCGTGCTGAGGCCAACCGGGCTCAAACAAAGCTCACCGATCGTTTGCAGAAAATAGACCACCACCAGCCACATCGGGCTGACGCGTCCGGTCGCCGCCAGCGTCGCGGCAAACGCGATGACGACGAAAGCAACGCCGGCAAAGAATAATCCGATCGTAAATTTACCCGGGCTGGAGGGTTGGCGATCTCCCAGTTTTTGCCAGACGGCGCCGATGATTGGCGCGAAGATAATCACGAAAATCGCAGGTACAGATTGAAACCAGCTCGACGGGTATGTCCATCCGAGAATCGTCGTTTGAGTTAATCGATCCGCAAATAGCGTCAGGCTCGAGCCGGCCTGTTCGTACGTCATCCAAAACAAAATCGAGAAAACAAACAGGATAAAGATCACGAGCACGCGTTTGAGTTCCTCGCCATTCAAGTGACGCATGATCCCGCCGAGGTATCCGACAAAGAATCCGACGACGGTGGGGAACAGCGCCGACAGCACGCCCGCTTCGCCGTAGATCATTCCGAGGGCCGCGCCCGCTACACCGCCCGCAAGGGCGAGCACAAGCGTCAGGTAATCCACTCCCTCGCGTCTGTCGGATTCTGCCGCGATTGGCGGCAGGATAGGTCTTTCTCCGACCGCGGCCAGCCGCTTCTGCCCGAGCACGTACTGTATTACACCAAGCGTCATGCCGACGCCTGCCGCAGCAAAACCCCAATGCCAGGTCGATGTGGGGCTAAACCCGAGTGACGTTATAAAATTTCGGAAGAACGAGGACTGCGCCAGGAATCCGACCACGAGCGGCGACAGAAACGCACCGAGGTTGATTCCCATGTAGAAGATCGAAAACCCCGCATCGCGTCGTTTGTCCTTTTCAGAATACAACTGGCCCACCATCGCGCTGATGTTTGGTTTCAGCAGTCCGGTTCCGCAGGCAATCAATATCAGACCGGCGTAGAAGGTAAGTTTCGAATTGATGGCCATTGAATAATGGCCACAGGCGATGATGATTCCGCCTAACAGAACTGCTCGGCGAGCACCTAATATTCGATCTGCGAGCCAGCCGCCGGGCAGCGGCAAATACCAAACAGAGGAAACGTACGTCGCGTAGATGATGCCGGCGTATTTCTCGTCGAGGCCCAGCCCACCTTCTGCAAACGTTTTGGTCATGTAGAGCAGCAGGATGGCGCGCATGCCGTAGTAGGAAAACCTTTCCCACATCTCGGTGAAGAAGAGTGTGGAGAGGCCGGCGGGATGGCCAAAGAAACTACGGTCGTAAACGGAAGTAGCCGCATCTTGCGATGTGCTCATAGCTCGTTTCCTTTGTTCAGTGCTGAGCTTAGGGAAAGACCGAGGTATTCAGCCAAATGTGAGGAAGCGCTGTCAAGGGGACAGATTTACACGGATGAATACGGATTGATCCGTAAACATCCATGTTCATCCGCGGTCTATTCAGCGTGGAGTTGGAAAACCTGCGCAGCTTCTGCTGGTGAGAGCACCGGATGGTACGTTTTGCCGTAACGCTGCGAAATGATCTTCACGTAGTTCTGTGTCTCGTTATACGGAGGAATTCCGTCGTACTTGTCCACCGCGCCTTCGCCTGCATTGTAACCTGCAAGCGCGAGTTCCACGTTCCCGGAAAATCTCTTCAACAACCAACCCAGGTACTTCGTTCCCGCCTGGATGTTTGAAGCAGGATCGTTTGGATCGTCGCAACCGAAACGCTTCGCAGTCGCGGGCATCAACTGCATCAAGCCCTGCGCGCCAGCGTGTGACCGTGCGTCTACTTTGTACTTCGACTCCTGCCAGATGACCGCGTGAATGAACCGCGGGTCAACACCCTGATTCGCACCAGCTTCAAAGATGATGCGGTCCAACTCTGGATCTCCGGAAGTAGGAATGTCCGCCGGGATCACGAACGCTCGTTCTTTGGCGGCGACCGGAGCCAGCACGTGACTAAATAGAAAACCAGTCAAATTACTGAAGAGAAAAAGGGCGATAATTGCGAAGGGTGCAAACTTCAACGAGCGGAAGTGGGGTAACCTGCGGGGAAACTTCATTCGGTAACATCTCCATGGGTACGATGATGGCCCTGGGGGGCAATCAGGTCTATTTACTTGCGCAGATTATTTGGAAACTGCACTCACTAGCGGCCACAACTTCGTAATTGAAGGACCGGGGTTCAGATGGAAGATGTACGCCCTCGGTTGCCAATTTGTTTACAATTTATTGCTGTAAAGTATTGTATTTGCATGTACTTATTCGTTCCACTTCGATCGGTCGATCTGAAGGATCGCGTCATGCTGACAGACAAAATAAGACACTCGAAACCGCGTTCGTCCCACTCGTGGGAACTGATGGGCGAAGAGTTCCGGTTGTCTACATTCGCTCGCGTTGAGACATGGAACTTGACAGTCGCGGCGTGCGGAGCGTATAAGCACCGATTGAAAAGCGTGGTGAGTTAAGGCGACTTGCGGCCACGTAAAATAACCAGCTAAACAGCTCGGGCAGCCTGAAAGAAACCGAAAACTTCAACCGATTTGAAGTCCCGTGTTGTTAGCGCGGGGCTTTTTTCATTGCCAATCGCCAGTTGCCGATGGCCGTTGGTTTGACCCCGCATTGTTCTGGCAATCGGCAATCAATCGGTAATCCGATTATGCAACCATTCAAAGAACTTCTCTCCAGCGATCGCATACTCGTCGTCGACGGCGCAATGGGGACGCAGCTCTACGCGAAAGGCGTCTACATCAACCGCTGCTACGACGAGCTGAACCTCAGTAACCCTGACCTCGTCCGCGAGGTTCATACGGAATACATTCGCGCCGGCGCTGATATCATCGAGACCAACACCTTCGGCGCCACCGCTCACAAACTTCAGCAGTACGGGCTCGAAGCAAGTCTGCACGAGATCAACGCGCTCGCGGCCAAGCTGGCCCGTGAGGCCGCCGGCGATCACACCTACGTTGCCGGAGCGATTGGCCCACTCGGCGTACGTATCGAGCCTTATGGTCCAACGTCGTATGATGAAGCTCGCGACATGTTCAAAGCACAGGCTGAAGCATTGCTGGAAGGTGGCGTCGATCTGTTTTGTCTCGAAACGTTTTCCGATGTCTCCGAGATTCGCCAGGCAATAGCAGCGGTGCGGGAAATCTGCGACCTGCCGATTATCGCGCAGATGACCATCATGACTGACGGCAACACGATGTTCGGCACGACGCCGGAACTCTTCACAGAACGTCTGGATATGTGGGGCGCGGATGTTATCGGACTGAACTGCGGCGTTGGACCAGCGATCATCTTGAGCGCGCTGGAGAAGATGCGCGCAGTCACAAAGAAAAAGTTGTCGGCGCAGCCAAACGCGGGACTCCCGCGCGACGTGCAGGGACGGCAGTTTTACATGTGCTCGCCGGAGTACATGTCGAAGTTTGCGAAGCGGTTCATCCAGGCCGGCGCCAAGTTCATCGGTGGTTGCTGCGGCACGACTCCGTCGCACATCAAACTGATTTCGGATTCGGTACGCGCAGCTTCACCCCGCGCCCAACGAATAGCTTTCAGCGCCGGCGCGACGGTCACGGTCGACGTTACACCATCTGACATTCACGTCGTGCCGCCCGAAGAGCGTTCCGGGTGGGGACGGAAAATCGCGCATGGTGAGTTTGTTACATCGGTTGAAGTGTTGCCGCCAAAAGGAGTGGACGCGAAGAAGACGCTGGATTCGATTCGTCTTTTAAAAGAAGCCGGCGTTGACGGCGTGAACATACCGGACGGCGCTCGCGCGCAGTCGCGCATGAGCGCGCTCGCGACCGCGGTGCTCGTCGAACAGCAGATCGGAATCGAGTCAGTGCTGCATTACTGCTGTCGCGATCGAAACCTGCTCGGCATGATGTCGGACCTGCTTGGCGCGGCTGCGCTCGGCCTCCGCAACATACTCGTCATCACGGGCGATCCGCCGAAGATGGGACCATACCCGGACGCGACAGCCGTATTCGATATCGATTCAATCGGTCTGACGAACATGGTGAACAAGCTGAACCATGGTCTCGATCTCGGAAACAATCCCATCGGCGAGCCGACAGCGTTCTGTATCGGCGTCGGCGTCAACCCGGGAGCAATCAATCTCGACGAAGAGATTAAGCGTTTCGAATGGAAGGTTGAAGCCGGCGCGCAGTACGCGATCACGCAGCCCGTG
This sequence comes from Pyrinomonadaceae bacterium, assembly GCA_035696765.1. Lineage (GTDB taxonomy): Bacteria > Acidobacteriota > Blastocatellia > Pyrinomonadales > Pyrinomonadaceae > PSRF01. Next base: position 24,175 of record DASSEB010000307.1, read on the forward strand.
TTTGATACGGACCAGTTGCGCGATTTTCTAAGACGCATTGAGCACGTGCGCATTCCGGTGATCGCAGGCATCTGGCCGCTCGTCTCGTATCGCAATGCGGAGTTTTTGCACAACGAAGTTCCCGGTGTGCGCGTCACGCCGTCGATCATGGACCGCATGCGTGAAGCTTCAAATATCAGCAAGGAAGCGGGCCGCGAGGAAGGATTGAAGATCGCGCGTGAGTCGCTGTTGGAAGTGCGCGACGAGATTCAGGGCGTGCAGGTTTCGGCGCCGTTCGGGAATGTCAAATACGCCCTCGAAGTGTTTCAGGCGTTGCCGGAGTTTAGCCACGGATAACACGGATCTGATCCGTAAACCATCCGTGTTTATCCGTGTTCCAGTAAGTGCTTCAATGCGGGCGCCAACGTGGGCCAGCTAAACGAAAAGCCCTGCTCTCGCAAAACTGCTGGTCCAACCTTCTGGCTCGAGAGCAAAAGCGCGTCAGCCATTTCACCAAACGCGAGCCGAGCGCCAAATGCCGGTACCGGAAAGATCGTCGGTCGCGATAATTCTCGCCCAAGCGCTTTCGTGAATTCGGCGTTAGTCACAGGATTTGGCGCGACAAAGTTGACGGGGCCGCTAACTGACGTATCCGCCATTAAAAACTTCAACCCACTAACAACATCATCTAACGCGATCCAACTCATCCACTGCTTTCCATTGCCGACCTTGCCGCCGATTCCCATCTGAAAAGGCGGCAGCATCTTCGCCAGCGCACCCTCGTTTCGGTCGAGAATAATGCCGAAGCGCGTCAGTGCGGTCCTGATTCCCTTCTCGACCGCGGGCCGGGTTGCGTTCTCCCACTCGATGCAGACGCTTGGCAAAAATCCGTCTCCCGGAGCGCTTTGCTCGGTCAACAATTCATCGCCGCGATCGCCGTAGTAACCGATTGCCGAAGCGCTAATGAAGACTGACGGAGGTCGTGATAACCGTGCGAGTGACTCACTCAA
>DASSEB010000308.1:0-7186 GCA_035696765.1 Pyrinomonadaceae bacterium
ACATTCCCGGGGTGGAAGTGTGGCAGATCGGAAACGAGGGTGGCTTCCTGGCGGCGGCAGTAAATCTCACTGCTGACCACCAGAACCGTCTGCTGATCGCACTGGCCGAGCGGGCTGATGTTATCGTCGACTTTTCCAGGGTTCCGGTTGGTAATTACGTCCTCGCTAACATTGGACCAGATGAGCCTTTCGGCGGTGGCGAGCCGCCCGATGACTTTGACGTCGCCGATCCGGAAACTACGGGACAGGTTATGCAGTTCCAAGTCGTCCCCGCACTGACGCCGGATCCCACGACGCCACCAATGTTTCTGCAATTACCGACGATCCCACCGTTGCCTGCAGCAGACAACACGAGACGGCTGGCGCTTCTGGAAGAAACGTCGATGGTTTTTGACGGACCCTCAGAGGCTCTGCTGGGCAACGTCGACCACACCGGAACGGCAGTGCCTAAGAGGTGGGCCGATCCAGTCAGCGAGAATCCAAACCTGGGCGACACAGAGGTCTGGGAGTTTTACAACTTGACCGCCGATGCGCATCCGATGCACGTCCATGAAGTCGCGTTTGAGGTAGTGAACCGCGAACGCCTGGCGCTCGACGACGAAGAACCCATCATGCCGCTTGGACTTACCGGAGATGTTCGTCCCCCTGAAGCCTGGGAGTCCGGCCGCAAAGACACGGTCATCGCTTATCCCGGAGAGGTCACGCGCTTACGCGCACAGTTCAACACGCCTGGTCAATTCGTTTGGCATTGCCACATTGTTGAGCATGAGGATCACGAGATGATGCGTCCATACCGCATCGGTCCGGTCCAACCTGGTCAACCATGAATATAGAATGGTAGTGTCTTGGTTTGAACTTCTTCTCTGTGCAACCTCTGTGTTCTCTGTGACTCTGTGGTTGTTGTATCTCGAGTTTCTACGACCACAGAGTCACAGAGAACACAGAGGTTGCACAGAGAATCCAAATGCTCTGGCTTCCTTTAGCTTCTGTTGAGTTGAAGGTTCGACAGAAATGGGCCGCGGAGAGTGCGGCCCGGTTTTCCGGATCAGAAGCGCCTAATTGATTTTCCGCAGCGCATGCTTCGAAGCGAACTGCGCAATCTGACGACCCATCCGCGCGCCGACCTCATCGGAGTTGCGGAAGTGGATGCCGGAATAAACACGCGCATCGATCACTTCCTGAACTGCTTCACTGAGACTACCCCATTGGCGAGTAATGCCGGACAGAGTTACGACGATCGGCACTCCCGGATTATCCTCAAATTCTGCAGTGAGAATCTTTGCCATTGCTCCACTATTTGCTGTATGTCCTGATGGATACTCCGGATGTGGCGGGGTAGCGACGAACGGTTGCCAGGTACCATTGCCAACAGTCGCATCATTGCCATCAAAATCGCCATTTACGATAGCTGGTTGTGGCCGCCAAAAGTTGTAGTGATACTTCGCCTCCCAGCAAGCAATGCTGGCATCGGCTGCTGCCAGGTAGAACAATGCAAAGAGTCGGGCGTTCTCGGAGAGATCCAAGTTCCGCGTTTGTACCAACTGTGTCAGCACACTATTCCAAATGGCTGTTGGCGATGCCCGCCAGAAAGTTGCGATCTGACTTTGTTCAGCTGAGCGACTGGAACCCGTAGCTACACCGATCGTTTTGATCTCATTAAAGTCTTTTGCGTACAGTTCGCTGTTAAGAGCCGGCGGTGCGTCCGGTCGGAACTGTGACCCGCTCCGAAGGATAAACGGCGTGACATTGCCCCAGCCAGGCAGCAGGGCCGGAGCGTTATTGAGTCGTATCCAGACGCCTGGTTCACCTGCTCCAGGCGCGTTGTAATCAAATTGCGCCTGCGATGAATGATCGTTGGCGCGCAGAGCCAGAATCGCTGCGGCCGCAGAGCTACCGAAAGCGATGCCGGGATCGGCAGGCGATAAGCCATGAGCGGCGAGCGAGTTCGCGTAACGATCATCAAGCAGCACGTCATTGCCCGGAAAGAGATTTTTCAGGGCATCGTGCGCGGCGGCAATGGCGGCAGCGACAGGCGACGCATTTTCAGGTGGAGACGGCGGCGAAAGATACGTTTCATACTCGCCGGTAATGCCATTAACGGCATCGTGAACAGCCAGGTGAAAGATAGCCATCGCACGCGTCTGCTGCACAGGCGCCAAGGCAGGTGTAGGACGCAGGGTTAACGCAACCGCCTGTAGGTTCCATTCCACCACGACATCACTTGCCTGTGCCGACTGCGTGGCGCTCAGAGAAACGGGGAAGTTCAAGTGGGTGTTGGGAGCAGCAGCACAAGAAACGCTGAACAACGGAAACGCCGATATCATCGAGACCGCAATGCCCAGGCTCAGTGTTAATACGAGTGATTTTATTAAGGTTTTGACTCTCATTCTTTCCTCCTTATCTGCTAAGGCGGGATTGGCCCGGAGAAACTGTAACGATCGTCTGGAAAATCTTGGCCCCGCCATCACCTCAGTGATAAGTTGTCGGCACGGAGAAAGCGGGTAATCACTTTATGCACGCCCAGTCGTCCAGAGAAATTACCGGTTTGCTTCTTGCCTGGAGCGACGGAGACGAATCAGCACTCGATCGCTTGGCTCCGCTCATCCACTCGGAATTGCACCGGCTTGCACACCATTACATGAGACGTGAGCGTGCCGGACACTTGCTGCAAACGTCCGCACTCGTGAACGAGGCTTACCTCCGTTTGATCGACTGGAAGAATGTCCACTGGCAAAACAGAGCGCACTTCTTCGGCGTGGCGGCGCAGATGATGCGCCGGATCCTGGTTGACTTTGCTCGCGAGAGGCAATACCTGAAGCATGGTGGTGGCACGTTGCAAGTATCGCTCGGTGAGGCAGCATCGTTTCTGGTTCACCGCAACACTGACTTAGTGGCGCTGGATGAGGCGCTCACCGCGCTCGGCGAAGTCGATCCTCGCAAGGTGCGCGTGGTGGAAATGCGTTTCTTTGCCGGACTGTCGGTCGAAGAAGTGGCTGATGTTTTGAAGGTCTCAAAGGAGACCATAATGCGCGATTGGCGATTGGCTAAGGTGTGGTTGCTCCGGGAACTCGAGGGGGAGATATTCGCTCGTGGAAAATGAGAGATGGCAGCAGGTCGAGCGCCTTTATCACTCGGCGTTGACGAAACAGGCAAGCGAGCGTTCAGCCTTCCTTGTTGAAATTTGCGCAGGCGACGAAGAACTGCGCCGTGAAGTTGAGTCGTTGCTGGCCTATGAAGATCGTGCCGAAACGTTTATTGAGTCGCCCGCGCTCGACGTTGCCGCCAGAATGATGGCCGGCGAACATTCCCGTACAGTTCGAGTAGGCGAAAGTGTCAATCAGTACCGGATTGTTTCACAGCTAGGCGCCGGCGGAATGGGCGAAGTCTATCTTGCAGAAGACAGTCGTCTAAGACGTAGGGTAGCGCTAAAGTTTCTACCCGTCGCGCTCATTAAAGACAAACGCCATCTCCATCGCTTTGAGGTGGAAGCTCGCGCGATCGCGGCCTTGTCGCATCCGAATGTTTGCACCATCCACGAAGTCATTCAAACTGAAGACGGCCGCCATTGCATCGTCATGGAAAATGTAGAAGGTATGGCGCTGCGGGAGCGAATGACGAACGGACACATGACCCTCAACGAGGTTCTCGATATCGCCATCCAGATTGCTTCGGCGTTGTCGAGTGCGCACGCGGCCGGGATAGTGCATCGCGACATTAAACCCGAGAACGTCATGGTCCGTAGCGATGGATACGTAAAAGTGTTGGACTTTGGACTGGCGAAGTTAGCAGACAAGAACTCTGTCCTCGCGAACAGCCATGTCGAGACGCGCGCTATAGAGCTAAAGACTACGCCGGGAATGGTGATGGGAACTGTCGCGTATATGTCGCCGGAGCAGACGCGTGGACTTCCGGTTGACGCGCGTACAGATGTCTGGAGCCTCGCAGTGGTGCTGTACGAGATGGTTGCCGGACGACACCCGTTTTCGGGACAGACACAAACCGATCTCATCGTTTCGATAGTTGAACGAGAACCGGATTCTTTATCGGACGCCCGGCCGGACGGAAGATCCTTACAGCCGATCATCATGAAGGCATTGGCCAAAGATCCAAATCAAAGGTATCAAACGGCAGAGGAGATCTTGAGTGAACTCAAGAGCGTAAAGCGGAAGCTGGAGATCGGTATAGATCTGGAACGTTACAAGGCATCCAACTCGACGCACGACGGCTTCCCTCTTTTAAACCTGAACGCGTCGCGAAAACGGATGATTATGTTCGCGGCGCTGGCGACGATAGCCGGCATTGTGCTGCTTTCGGCAGTGTGGTTTGGTAAGAGATTGAGGACAGCGACACCAGCTTCGACTGCAATCAAATCAGTAGCCGTGTTGCCGATGGTTAACATTTCGGGCGATCAATCTCAGGACTACTTCGCGGAGGGCATGACGGAGACCCTAATCGCCGGTCTGGCAAAAGTCCATGCTTTGAGAGTGACCTCGCGCACTTCTGTGATGCAGTTCAAAGCTTCCCAGAAGCCATTGAAGCAGATCGCGCGTGAGCTGAACGTTGACGCGGTTGTCGAAGGCTCAGTCCAACGCGTCGCTGACAAGATAACTGTCGCAGTAAGCTTGATTGACGCGTCGACCGAGGAACATCTTTGGACCGGAAACTACAATCGTGACCTGCGCGATGTCCTCACAGTTCAGAACGAGGTAGCCACTGCAATAACTCAAGCGATTCAGATCACGCTGACACCCCAGGAGCAGTCGCGTCTAGCGCGCGCGCGTCCAATTAACCCTGCCGCCTACGACGATTTTTTGCGCGGACGCTACTATCTTAATCGCCAAACGAAAGCAGATAACGACAGCGCGATCGAGTCGCTTAACCGCGCTGTTACTAGCGATCCACAATTCGCTGCTGGTTGGGCTGAGTTGGCCCAAGCTTATGTATGGAAGCTGTTTTTGTTTGCACCCGACGAGAAAGAGCTACAAGAGAAGGCTTTTGTTGCAGTGGAAAAGGCACTCGCGTTGGATCCGGATTTACCTGAGGCATATCTGGCGCGTGGCAGGCTACTTTGGACTCCGGCTAACCATTTTCCTCACGACAAAGCGATACAAGAATATCGCCGCGCATTGGCTTTGAATCCAAGTTTGGATGAGGCGCGAAATCAACTTGCGTTAGTTCTCGGTCATGTAGGACTTCTCGATGAAGCGCTGGCGGAGTTGAACAAAGCGTTAACCACGAATCCGAGTAATAACCTGGCCCGCTTCCGTGTGGGGGAAGTGCTGTTGTTTCAAGGGAAACATGAAGAGGCTCTTGCGGCTTTGCGGAATATTCCTCCGGAAGTCAATCCTTCGTTAGTGGGCCATCAGATTGTTTTTGCGCTCATTAGCTTAGGAAGAAAAGAAGAGGCAGAGGCCACGCTCGAGAAGTTCCTAAAGGATTATCCGGCAGACAACCGTGGACTATTTACCAGTTTACAGGCGATCCTCGCAGCTTCCGCTGGTCGATACCGCGAAGCGGAGGAGAAAATTCGGTCGGCTATCGAGCGCGGAAAAGGGTTCGGACACTTCCACCATACCGCTTATCACATCGCTTGTGCTTACGCGATCATGAATCGGCAGGAGGAGGCCATTAAGTGGTTGGAATCCGTCTCTACCGATGGATTTCCTTGCTACATTCTCTTCGCAAGAGATCACAACCTGGATAATCTTCGACAGGATGCGCGTTTTCAGGCGCTGCTGGCAAAGTTGAAACAACAGTGGGAAGAGTACAAGACCGGGTTAAAAGGGTCACCATCATAGCCACAGGTTGTCCTAACGTTCGAGTGTTGTTGGACCATCTCGTTCTGCGTCAGACAGCATCAGCGCACTCATAGAGACCTTGAGAAAACTTTTTCGCATAATCACTTCTCCGATTTGTTGCTGGAAAACAAGCTCAGCATCCCGACAGTGAGGCATTCCTGATGGTCTGATGGTCTATTGACCCCAAAATCTCACGGTACTAATATCACTCATCATCGAAGAGGCTCGAAAACGTATTTGCGGTTGGCCGAGGAAGATATGAGTATATATTTGATCGGTTTTTACAATGGAAATGACGAGATGGTGACGTTGGTTAACAAAGAGACCGATGAATCGTGGTCTTTTAAATCAAATTCATTAACAACAACGCTAAATCTAAGGATGCCGGAGTGCAGTGATAGCGATTTGCCGGCCGACTTTGCCGGTAACCATCTTGAGGTTCACCATAATGGGGAAGTACTGTTTTCTTTCTGGACCGATCCCGAGGACAATTATCGAATCAAACATTGCACAGGTGGGACGTGGCTAAACGGAGTCATTGCCACGCGCGGCTATAAGCCCACTGACGGTGATGACGTAGGCGTTGCTGTAGTTAACGTTAATCAGACACAGGAGATAAGATCCTGGAGATCAGATTAAGTTCGTCGGGCAGATCTGTGTCCCGCACCAACGAAAGAGTCAGGTCTTCGATTCTGCGATTTTCAATCCTCAGCCCGATTGTAATTGTGCCGAGTCATACTTGGAATTCGGAGGGTGGTTTCTTGCTTGGCGAGAATCGCGGAATCGACGAATGTAAATAGCAAACCCGCCGGCTCGTCTGAAATCAACAGAAAGATGTTAAGGCGGGAAAGCCGAAACTTGCGGACTCTATTTCCACTTCGTTCGATCCAAGCCGAGACAATCAATTAGCTTCCGATAGAGACGATTGTGCCACGATAGCTCGTCCGCACAATCTCCGCTTGGTTGCGAGTGCTCTGTAAGCGTCCCTTAAAACACTGCCATCGAAAACTGGAGGTTTCCGAGCGAATATGACGCGAGGAGGCCTCGATGCGGAAGAGCAAATTCAGCGAACATCAGATCATCGCGATCCTTAAAGCGGTAGAAGCGGGACGGACCGTAAGGGACGTTTGTCGTGAGCATGAGATCAGCAAGTCTCTGGGCCATCTGACACCCAGGGAACATTTGCTAACCAAAAAACCGGAACTCTAGTAACTCGTGGGTGATATCACGGGAGGCTTACATATTGGCCAGTTGGCCAAAACAGCCACCTGTGCCGGCGGCTGTAAGTCGTTGAAACTAAATGGTGGAGCAGAGGGGGGTCGAACCCCTGACCTCCGCATTGCGAACGCGGCGCTCTGCCAAACTGAGCTACTGCCCCACGCGGAGTG
>DASSEB010000309.1:0-20861 GCA_035696765.1 Pyrinomonadaceae bacterium
CCGATGCCGAGGGCGCGCGCGGCGTGAGATTTGTCTCCCTCGGTGTAGTCGAGGGTGGCCTCTATCGCCTGGCGTTCGATCTCTTCCATCGACGAAGGCACGGTGATCTCGAAGGTGGTCGTCCGGCCTTCGCTGGCGGCCTTGGCGCGCTCAACTTTGATCCGATCGCGCTCCTGCAAAGCGATTTTGCTGATCGCTTCGGGTAAGTCCTCCAACTCGATCTGACGGCCCGACGCGATAATCACGGCGCGCTCGATCGCGTTTTCGAGTTCGCGCACGTTGCCGGGCCAGTCGTAGGTGATAAACGCCTGCAACGCGTCTTTCGAGATGCCCGAGATAAAGCGGCCGGTCTTCTGTTTGTAGTGTTCCAGGAAGTGGATGACGAGCGGGTGAATGTCTTCCGGCCGCTCGCGCAACGGCGGCAACTTAATCGGAAAGACCGACAGCCGGTAGAAGAGATCTTGCCTGAACGTTCCGAGTTCAACCGCGCGCTTCAAATCGACATTCGATGCGGCGAGCACGCGAACATCGGTCTTGATCACTTCACTGCCGCCGACGCGCGTGAGCTCACCATCCTGCAACACGCGCAGCAGACGCACCTGCGCCGACAGACTCATCTCACCAACTTCGTCAAGAAAAAGCGTCCCGCCATTTGCTTCCTCGAAGCGGCCGCGACGCAACGCGCGCGCATCTGTAAACGCGCCTTTCTCGTGACCGAAAAGTTCCGACTCGAGCAGCGTTTCGGGAATCGCGCCGCAGTTGAGTTTTACGTAAGGTTGGTCTTCACGACCGGAGTTGAAATGGATCAGGTTGGCGAGCAGTTCCTTGCCCGTGCCGGACTCACCTTCAATCAAAACGGTCGTTTGCGTGTCGGCGACACTCAACGCGAGCTCGATTGCGCGACGTATCGCAGGCGTTTGACCGATGATGCGTTCCTCGCCGTAGCGTTCGTGCAGCGCGCTGCGCAGGTGCATGATCTCGGCTGACAATTGATCGCGTTCGAGCGCAGTGCCGATTTGATCGGCGATGCCCTCGACGAGGGCCACTTCGTGGTCCTCGAAACCTTCGCGCGGTTCACCCCAAACCAGGCCGAGCAGCCCAAACGTTTGACCAGCAACCCTGACGGGGGCAACGAGCGCGGCGCGCCCGCCGAGCACCGTGTTGAAAGCCAGCCGAACCGGAAACGTGAGATCTGTTTCCAGCAGGCGCAGCGTCTTGCCCTGGGCCAACACTTCCACCATCGCGGGAAACGCCGTTACGTCCAGCGACTTTCCATGAGCATCGAACAGGCCCTGCAGCGAATCAATCTCCACTTCCGGCGCCGCTTTAAATGCAGCGAGACTGATGCGACCGCCGGCAGGGTCGAGCACTCCCAGCGCGGCATAATCCGCGCCGACAAGCGCGACAGCGCGCTCGAGCACGAGGGACGACACCTCGCCAAAATCCGAACGCGCATTCAATGCATTGGCAATCGAGAGCAGCGCGCGCTTCGTTTCGGCTTCGCGTTCCTTGTCTGTGTAAAGCCGCGTGTATTGATATCCGATGGCGATCTGTCCCGCGATCGATTGCAGAAACGAGACTTCATCGTCGAGCCACTCGCGCGGTGTGCGCGTCGTGTGCAAGCCGACGAGTCCGAGAACGTCCTCGCCGAGTGTTACCGGTACAACGAGGAGTGAGCGTGTGCCAAGACTGGCAGCGAGAAAGCGAACTTTCTGATCGAGACCGGCGGCCGAGATGTCGTTCAGGCGAATCGGCTTGCGGATGTCGACGTGTTCTGAGAGTTGTTTCAAGTCGAGCGGGATGACGGTACCGAGACTCGAAGGCACATCCGCGGAAGCGCGCCACTCGTGACTGATTCGCAACTCGCTCGCTGATTTCAACTGAATCACGTCGCAGCGATCGACGTTCATCATCCGGCCGAGTTCAGAGACGATGACGTTGAGAAAGCGGTCGAGATTGATGGCGTGAGGCAGAGTCATCGCGAGGCGATTGATAATCCCCTCGCGCGCCTCGTGCATTTTGATTTTGCGTTCCAGAGAAAGCGATTGAGCGCTATTCGACATCGTACGCATACATTTAACCACGGATGACGCGGATAAAAAAATCGGATTTGTTATCCGTGTTATCCGCGGTTAATATACTTCTCGCATGCCGATTTACGAATACGAATGCCGCAAGTGCAAAGCCCACGTCGAGGCCTTCCAAAAGGTGAGCGACAAGCCGCTGACGAAGTGCGGCAAGTGCGGCGGCAAGCTGGAACGCAAGATCTCCGCGCCCGCGATTCAGTTCAAAGGCTCGGGCTGGTACGTGACGGATTACGCCGGTAAGACAACGAAAGGCGACAAGTCCGAATCCGAGTCAACATCCGAAGCAAAACCGGAAAAAACAGACAAGAAGACGAAAGAGAGCTCCCCTGGCAAGAAGACTGGCGAAAAGTCTTCGTCCCCTAAAGCACCAAGCGGCGACTAAAGCAATGCGTTCGTCAACGCCCTCAGGACCACAAACCTTACTCTTCCTCGCCGTGCTCGCAATCGCGTTGCTGTCGGTTTCAATCCTGGCCCAATCCGGCAATCGACCAAACGCTAATGCTGCGGGCGGCGTTATGGTCGGCGTCGTTGCGCGTCGTGAGGACAACAACACACGGCCCGTCACCAGCAAGGAAGTTTCGGTTTACGACAACGGCGTCGAGCAGATGATTCGGAATTTCACTCCCGATCCCTCGCCTGCGCGCATCGTTTTGCTAGTCGACAACTCGCTGACGATTCGCGCCGACGTAGAGAAACTCGAACAAGCCGCACGCGAGTTTGCCTACGAGATCTACGAAGGCGACAAGCTGTTGATCGTCGGCTATGACGAACAGGCCGAAATCGTGTCTGACTGGACCGACGACGCGAAAGCGATCGAATCGTCGTTGAAGCTGTTTCGCAAGAAGGGACAGCCACACCTGTTCGACGCGATCCGCGCGGTTGTCGAAGAAGCGCTGCGGCCGCTCCAGAACCAGAAGCGAATCATCGTCGTGATCAGCGATGGTCTGGATCGCGGCAGCAAAGGAACCTTTGAACAAACCCTCGCGGAGCTGCAATCCGAGAACATCATGGTCTATGCGGTGCAGGCAGTCGATCGCACACGCGGCGCGATCCGGCGCGATGTACCGAAACCGAAGGTCGTTATCGACAAGCTGGCGGAAGGGACCGGCGGACAGATTTTTTCAATCGACGAACCGTCGGTAGCGGCGAAGGCGATCTGCGATGAGTTGCGACAGAACCGGTACGTGCTTTCATACGTGCCGTCGAACGCTCCGTTCGGGCAGGCGCGCAGTTTGTTGGTGTTGGGGAACCAGGGAATTACGGTGCGATCGAAGTCGATGCAGCAGCCGAATTAGTTTATCCGCGAGTGTTTCTTGAATAGAGATAAAAGAGCACTGCCATGATCACGAGGATCAGCGTCTCCATGAAGACGAAGAAGCTCAACACGAACCTCCCGTCATCGTCGATCGAATTAGAGTAAGCGACGTACGTCCCCATCAGGATCCCGCCGGCCACCCATATCAACTGACGTTTCTTATCCCACACTACTTCAAGATCCCGGAGAGCCAGTGCATTAGATTCAGCGCGTATTGCTTGTTGTCGTTGCCGGGCACATTCATTCCCATCCGGCGGTTTTCAGCGCCGGAGACTTGCGCCGAAAGCATCGCCGCTTCACCCTGGACCAGCACGCGACCTTTCCCGAATTTGAGTGCGACGGCTTGCGATCGTCCCGCGGCGGAGACGAAAGTTTGCGCCTGGGGATTAGGAGTGTCCCTCGCGAGGTCTGACAGGTTGAGAATGCCAACACTCCCTTCCGGACCTTTCAACGACTGTCCGGTGAAGCTGCGCACGAGGTTGATCCGCTCCTTTTCGTTTCGACCTTCCGTGATCGGATGGCTCCCGAGCAGTTTATTCTCGCGCGAGAAGATCAGTTGTGAAGGACTGCCGGCGACAGAGTTTTGGGGATCGATCGTGTAGCCCTTGCTCATGTCGACGCCGAAACGGGCAGAGAGTGACGCCGCGGCGCCGCCAAACGGGGCGTGATCGGCAATCAGTAACAACGCGCCGCCGTCCTTTACCCAGTCCTGTACCGCCTGACACTCTTCTTCGGTGAATGCAGAACTGTCTGCGCCGGCGTCGTCATCTTCTTCGGCGCCGAGTGCGTTTGAAATCACGAGAACCTTGTAACTGCTGAGCGAGGTCTTCGTGAATGGCTGGCGATTGCGGACCACTCGATAGCCGTCGTTCATCAACAGATCGACGAATGGTTTGTAGCGGCCCTCGGTCGTGTGAAAGTTGTGATGAGCTTCATCGAACATCACACGCGGGCCTTCTTTTTTGTAGGCAGGGTTTTCAACGGATGTGTTGAACTCCGGATCGGGAGCTTGCTGGGCGAGTGTAGGGGCGACTGATAAAACCAGAGCGCAGATGGCAGCGAAAAGTTTCATGCGTTTCAAACTAAAGCTTTTTACGCAAAGGCGCAAAGACGCGTAAAGACGCAAAGAAAAAACTCAGCGTCCCTTGAGCCTTTGCGTGATATTTCCCTAAAGTCGAGAGCTTAATTTCGACAGTCGCTCGGCGGCGAGATTCAGCGTCTCATCCTTCTTGCAGAAACAGAACCTCACCTGCTGCGCTCCGTGTGCCGGTGCGCTGTAGAAGCTCGAGCCCGGAACACACGCGACTCCGACTTCGCGAATCAAGTGCCGTGTAAACTCAACGTCGTCCGAGAACCCAAACGCCGAGATGTCGGTCATGATGTAGTAAGCGCCGTCCGGAACGAATGTTTTGAACCCAGACTGCTCGAGCACCGGCAAGAGCAAGTCGCGACGCGCCTGATACTCTTTTTGCAACGTGTCGTAGTACTCCTGCGGCAGCGACAAAGCGTAAGCGCCGGCCGCCTGCAACGGCGCCGCCGCGCCAACAGTCAGAAAGTCGTGGACCTTACGAATCGCACCCGTCACCTCCGGCGGGGCGATGCAGTAACCGACACGCCAACCCGTAACCGAGTAAGTCTTCGACATAGAGTTGACGACGACAGTCCGTTCGCGCATGCCGTCAAGTTGGGCCATCGAAATGTGCCTGATGTCCGCTCCGTCGCGCGGATAGAGAATGTGCTCGTAAATCTCATCCGTGAAGCACAGCGCGTCAAACTCCTGGCAAAGCCCGGCGATGAATTCCATCTCCTCGCGAGTAAAAACTTTTCCCGTCGGATTATTCGGATTGCAGACGATGATGGCTTTAGTGTTTTTGTTGAACGTCGCGCGCAGTTCGTCGCGATCGAAGGTCCATTCAGGCGCACGCAACGGAACGTATCGCGGCCGCGCATCGGACAGGATCGCATCGGGCGCGTAGTTTTCGTAGAACGGTTCAAAGACGATGACTTCTTCGCCAGGATCGACAGTCGCCATCATCGCCGCGATCATGCCTTCGGTCGAACCACACGTGACCGTGATCTCCGTTTCGGGATCAATTTCGATTCCTAAGTACGACTGTGTCTTGCGCGCAATCGCGTTGCGAAAGTCTTTCGAGCCCCACGTGATTGCATACTGATTGATGTCCTGGTCGATCGCGTCTTTCGCCTTCTGCTTGATGTCTTCGGGCGCGGAAAAATCCGGGAAGCCCTGCGACAGATTTACAGCGCCGTACTTCAGCGCCTCGCGCGTCATCTCGCGAATCACTGACTCGGTAAATGAACTCGCTTTTTTCGATACGTGCCTGCTCTTTGAGGGTGATGGGCTAGTCATAGGAAGCAATTTAACCACAGATCACACAGATTCAAGGAATGATCTGTTCGCCGGCGGCTTCGCGTTTTAACTGTTCGAGTATGGAGCGAATGGCGGCCGCGTAACTGCCGTTTGGCGCCAGCTCGAGATACTTTTCGTACGCCGCGACGGCTTCTTTCGGCTTCTGGACTCGTTCGTATGCGGCGCCGAGCATCTGGTAGATAACGGGCTCGCTGTCGGAAAGTTGGGCCAACGCCTTTTTGTATTCGACGATCGCCTGCCCAAAATCGCCTTTGTCTTCCCAGACTTTCGCCATGCCCACGTACGCTTCAGGCTGCACGCCACCCGCTTCTCTGATCGCCCGGCGAAACGATCGGATCGCGTTGTCGTCAAACGCCTCTTCGCGATAGATGCGACCTTCGACGGCTGAAGCCTCGGCAAAAGACGGCCGGCTTCGGCGTGCGGCGTCGATCGCAGCATGTGCGCCTTTGAAATCGTTGAGTGACATCAGCACACGCGCGAGGCCGACGTTGGCAGCGGGAAACGCGGGCCGTGCTTTGATCGCGTCGCGATAAAGATCGGCGGCTTTTTCCAACGACGAATCGTCGCGTGCTTTTTCGCGCGCAGCTTCCGCTTCCTGGAATTTTAATTCGGCGGGATCGGTTGTCGGTACGAGCTTCACGGCGAGTGCGCGACGCCCGGGCAATAGCGCGGCAGTTGTTTCTTTGAAGCCGTCGGCCCGAACGCGAACTGAATGCCGGCCGGCGGAGACTTTTGTAAGGATGAGTTTGCCTGACGCGTCACTCGTTCCTCGTCTGATTTCGTCGACCCAGACGATGGCGTTTGGTTCAGTGGTGATCGTGAGGACAGATTGTGCTCGAACCCCGGGCGTGACTAATAGAAACAACAACGCCACAAATACTAACTTCATAATCCGTAAAGAATCCGTGTTATCCGCGGCTACTCTTCACCGCCGCCAATGACGCGTCGCTTGCGCACGTTCGGATCTGCAGTCACCGCGCGCGACCCGACTTCCGGCCGGAAGTTTCCCTTCTCATCGTACAGCCGCAGGTATTGTAACCGGTTCCGCACCACGCCCTGAACGTAGCCGCGCGTCTCTTTGAAAGGAACGGCTTCGGCCCATTCGTCGATCTCAAACGGCAGCGACGCTTTCCATTGCACCGCTCGCACCGGCCCCGCGTTGTAAGCCGCCGCGACGTACTCGATGCGTCCAAACTTGTCGATCTGATCGCGCAGGTAGGCGGTTCCGAGTTGAATATTCAGTCGCGGTTCGTAGAGCGTGTCAGCAGTGATGTCACGACTCACGCCATACTTTCGCGCGGTCAATCTCGCGGTCGGCACAAGCACTTGCATCAAGCCGTACGCGTTGGCCGCGGAATGCGCGCGCGTCGTGAAGATCGTCTCCTGCCGAATCAAACCCGCAACCTGGTACGGGTCGAGATTTCGCGCCCGCGATTCCTGAACGATGATGTCCCAGTAGGCCAGCGGGTAAAACACGTCCCACTGTTCGCGGGTCATCTCCTCGGGCTTCATCTGCGAATAATCGGGGAAGCTGCGGCGCAGCGTATTCAGCGCGCGCACGTTGTCGTCGTCGGAACGATAAATGCGCGCTATTGCCAGGTTAAGTTTTGGACTGTCCGGCGCCTGCTCGCTTGCTTTCGCCAACTCTTTCAATGCCCACTCGTCGAGCCCGACATTCCACAGCTCATCGGCCTTGATCATGCGAGTGTCTTCTCCAGCGCCGGCAGTCTCTTCAGCAACTGTGACGGTTTTCAGATTGGCGATAGCACGCGCGACGGTCGAGTCTTCGGGGAAAGTCTTCGCGGGAGTCGTTCGACTCAACGCGTCCAAACGGATCTTCGCAAGATAACCGTACCAGTTCGCGTCGTAACGCGCCTGCATCGCTTCGTAAAGCGCTCTTGCTTCGGCGAGTTTGCCTGCGCGTTCGGAGTCGCGCGCGGCCCAGTAACCCGCGCGGCCGCGGTTGTCAGTGTTCCTGTCGGCGTAGAAAGCGAGATGCTCGGTGAGCATTCGCGCCGATTCGGAATAGTTCTTCGCGTCGTGTGCTTCCCACGCCAGATCGAATTGCGCCTGGGCCACTTCGATCGAATTGGGAAATCCGTTAACAGCCGCGCGCAGGAAGTATGAAGCGTCGGTCTGGTTCTTCGCGTCTTCAGCAATTTGGCCGACGGCGACGAATGTCTTTGGAGTGAAGTTGCTGTTGGGGAACGCGCGGCGCAATTCTTCGGCGGTTGCTCGTGCTTGTTCCCACTCTCTCGCTCGCGCGTAAGTTTGAGCAAGATAAAAGAGCGCTTCGGCGCGTGTGTCGCTCGAAGTGGGAATCGTGCTCAGGGCTGCGACAGCTTCCGGAGTTTTTCTCACACTGTAAGCAGCGATGCCACGGCGAAGCTGGTTCTCGGCGGTTGCGGTGGCGGGAAACTTTGCGAACGCATCTGTGTAAGCGGTCAACGCGTCGGCAAACTTCTTCGTCATGTACAGGCGATCGGCGCGCTTGATTGCTTCTTCAACGCTGGCCGGGGATAAAGTTGAACCAAGCCGCGTGATGGATGTAGCAGCCTCGGCGCTTTCCGTCGCGTCGGGAGCGAAGAAGTACAGCCGGCGGTACGACGCGAGCGCCCGATTCTGATCGCCGGTTTGCTCGTAGGCTTTGGCCGTAGCGAGTAACGCCGCGGCGTCGTTTGCGTCTGCGAAGGGTTTGAGAAGGAGTGGGACCGCGGTGGTGTCGCCGCTCTTCGTCAGCAGGTCTGCGGCACGCAGCGCCGCGTCGCGTGCGCGCAACGAACTCGGATACTGTTGCAGCAACTGCTGGTAAACAGCACGTGCCTCCTGCATCTTTCCGGCTTGTTCGAGAGCGTCTCCGCGCATGAAGAGCGCGTAATCCTCAACCGACGTTTCGTCGGCGATAATTTTTGAGCCCAGTAACGAAGCCGCGCCGGCGAAATCCTTCGCGTTGAGTTTGATTCGCCCGCGCAGCATGCGAGCGAGCGCAGCGGTTTTCGTGCCCGGAAACTGGTTTTCGATTCCGGCAACGACACTTTCATTCGGCAGCACGTCGTTGCGCGTCATGCTGCGAAGACTCTCGAGAGCTTTTTGTTCCGCTTGAGTTTGCGGCCGCGTCCGGCAGCTCGCGCTCATGATGAACGGCAGTGAGGTGACAGCGAGGAGGGCCACACCGACAAGGATAAAAAGTAAGCGATGCCTGGCCATCAAAAACTTAATACTCAACAGATTTTTCGGATCCGTGTTTTTCCGTGAAAATCTGTGGCTAAAACTACGCGTTGACCGTCGCGCCGGGATAGTTCGAACCGAGTTTCGAAACGTCACCCTCGGCGAGTGTGTTTACCAGTTCTCCGTGGAAGTAATCGTAACGAGCAGCGACTTCCGCCTTCACGCGCTTGTCATACATCTCGCGAGAGCGGTCAATGTATTCGCGCAAACGATCGTACAGATCGTGCTCATATCGTCCTTCCGCAACCTTCTGCTCGTTGTACAACTTGATTTCCGAGATCAGCAGTCGCGCGAAACGGCGAGCATCGTTGTGTAAGCGCCGTTCTTCATCACTCGCCACTTCAACAGGCAACTCCGAATCCTGACCATACCGTTTGCGCGGCGCTCCAACCGGTGCGGCTTCAACCGGCGCGGGAGACCATGCCGGCGGCTCTTCAGCCATTCGAGGCGCTTCTGCTTCCGCCGTTGCATCTTCAAATACCGCCGATGGTTCCTCAACGGGGACAGCCTCAACCAACGACTCGGGTTCCACGGGCGCAGGTTGGTAACTCTGAAACGTCTCCTCAGCCGCGTATGGTTGTTCAACCTCACTCGCCTGGTGTGCGTATTCACTCGCCGGTTCGTACGACGGCTGAGCTTCTTCTACTGGAGCACGCGCCGGTGCGGGCGCTTCTTCGCGAACCTCTTCCGTCACCTTCTTCGGAGCGGTTCGCGCCGCCGACAACAGTTCAACCGCCATGCCTGAGACAGTGACCAGCGTTTCGAGCGCTTCGAGGTTGATCGATTCCGAATCGAGACCAGCCGAGTCTGCATAAAGAACTGCGACCGCTCGCCCGCGCACCACGAGTGGAATCGACACGACTCGTTGCGCCGGCTCTTCGCCGAGTCGATTCTGTAACAGATGATCTTCGCCGTGCGAACCCGGTCCACCACTCCACGTGGCCAGTCCTCTGGCTGCGCTGCCGACAACTGTGTCCGCGGATAACGGCAGTGAGATCTGTTGAATAGTGTCGTCGCCCACCGTTCCTTCGAACCCACGACCACGCCAGCCGGTTGCCTGCTCGCCTTTCACCACAAAGAACGCGACGCGTGGAGCGAACGAGGAGGCGCGATTTACGAGCGCTTTGAGAATGTCTGCCTGCGACTTCTGCTCGTTAATCTCGGCGATCGCGGCCTTCACGATGGCCATGTCGCTCGAAGCCTTCGCGCGCGACGACTCAGCGGCGGCCAACTCGACGCCGCGTTCGTGAGCAGCGTGCAGGTGCTCGGTGATGGAAGCGATCAAGCTGCCTTCCATCTGCACATCCGCCTGGCGGTCAAGAAAAGTCGAGAGCGACTCATTGAGTAGGGTTTGCAGAGTGGTTATCTCCTGCTTCACCGCGCTGAGGCGGTTTTCGAGATAACTCTCAATCTCACGCCGCAAACTATCTTCCAGGTGTCCGTTGACCACAGCTAGCTCCTCCGTATCGTCGTGTTGTTGTTTTGACGAACCTCAAGGTCGTTCAGGTAGGGAATAGTTAACCTAAGGTTGATTACCGGCAATGAAGAGTCTCGCAGGGGCGGCAAGAACTCTGGACTGATTATGAACGGCTGGTATTCAGCTAGTCAAGAAATCGTTTTTCAACGCCCCTTGACTCAAAACAGTCAGGCAGTCTAAAAGAAGTCCGGAAGAGACGCTCCCTGTCTGGCTATCAGCGGGTGCAAGCCGTTCTTTCGGACTGGTTCTTCTTGATTCCCGCTGCCAATATGCCACCCACAATACTCATTGCCGAGGACTACGACGACAACCGTGAGCTCCTGCGGCTGCTGTTGGCAAACGCGAATTACGAGGTTCGCGAGGCTAGAAATGGGCAGGAATGCCTCGATCTGGCGCGGGAAAATCCTCCGGACCTGATTATGGTGGACCTTTCCATGCCGGGATTGGACGGCTGGGAAGTCTTCAAGGAACTCAAAGCCAACTCACTCACCGCGCACATTCCATGCGTCGCCTGTACGGCGCATACGGACCACGATCGCGCGCGCGCCCTGCAATCCGGATTCAGCGATTTCGTGGTCAAGCCGTTTCGGACCGAAGAGTTGCTGCGGACGGTGAAGCGGCTGATATCGAAGTAAAATCCGCGGCTGCTTTTTACTTCTCGCGGTAGATTACGCCGCCTTTCATCACGAATCTCACCTTACGCAACGCGCCGACGTCTCGCGTCGGATCTCCCTCGACCGCGATAACGTCCGCGAGTAAGCCTGGCTTGACCGAGCCGATCCTGTCCGACATGTGCAGCACGCGGGCGTTGATTGACGTCGCGGATCGCAACGCGTCGATCAGCGGCATGCCGAAATTCACCATCGTCTCCAACTCGCGCGCGTTGTCTCCGTGAGCAAACACACCGACGTCGCTGCCGCTGGCGATTGTCACTCCGGCGTCGAGTGCGGCCTTGAACACGACACGTTTCTTTTCGGCATTTGCACCGGCGATCGCAAGCGTCGGGCAAAGCGCGACACCGTGTTCTTTCATCAGTCGAAAGAGTTCCGGCGTACCGCCGTCGCCATGCTCGATCGTTTCTACTCCAGCCATCGTTGCGCGCCGCATTCCTTCAGTCGTAGTCGCGTGAGCGGCAACGGGAACGTTGGCGCTCTTTGCCGTCTCAACGGCGAGTTTGAGCTCGTCGAGTGAAAAGGTCGGTGCTGCGCCTGATCTGCCCCAGCGATAATCTGCGTAGACCTTGATCCAATCCGCGCCGTGTCCGATCTGATCGCGGACCACCCGAGTGAGACTGTCGATGCCATCCGCCTCTTCCGCGCCTTGTGGCACGCGCCACTCGGAGGCGAAACCTTTTGGTCCATAACTGCCGGTAGCGACGATTGCTCTCGTTGTCACGATCATTCGTGGTCCCGGGATGATGCCCTGTTCGACTGCCTGCTTGAGACCGACGTCTGCATAACCGGCGCCTTCAGTGCCGAGATCTCGAATCGTGGTGAAACCCGCCTGGAGCGTATTGCGGAGATGGTTCGTTGCCCTGGCGACGCGCAGACTCAAAGACTCGCGCGCGACCTGATCGTTCCAAACGGTTTCTGTGTACGGATGCAAGAGGATGTGAGAATGAGCTTCGATCAGGCCCGGCATGAGGGTGAGGCCGGGAAGATCGATCACCGTCGCGCCGGCGGGAACTGCGCCCGCCGGTCCAACGGCCTCGATCTTCTCACCCCGAACGAGCACGGACCAGTTGTCGTGAAGCTGCGCTGATTCGCCGTCCCACACGTGCGCCGGCTTGAGCAGGTAGACCGTCTCAGGGGTAGCGGTGCGTTGCGGTGTTTGAGGAAGTAGCACGGCGAAACAGAGCAAGCAAAGGAATAGTCGCATCATGAGACATCCTGTAACCCGTCAAGATTACTTCTCTGAGATCACAACCTGCTGAAATGTCGGCGGAAGCGCGTGTAGCGTGCTGCGCGAAAAACCGGCGTTCGCGAACATTCGCTCCAGCTCAGGAAACGTGTACGCATCGCCGCTCGGCGTACCGATAAGCATCTGCATGCTGAATCGAGCGGCATCGGGCGGCGTCACGCGATCTTCGTTCGGCACAAACTCGAGCGTCACGGCCCGACCACCATCTGCCAGCGCAGCGCGCACCTTGCGTAACAACGTCTCGTTAGTCGGAGGATCGAAGTGATGCAGGAAGTTGGTCAGCAGCACGAGGTCGTAGCCGGTGCCGAACTCGACGTCGAAAGCGCTGCCTTCGATGGTTCGATGCCTGTCTGACACGCCGGCCTTCTGTGCATTCTCTTTCGCCACTTCCAACACCGGCTTCCAATCAACGGCGGTGATTTCAGCTTGCGGGTTTTGAGTGGCGAAGGCGATGCCAAACAAACCATGGCCGGCGGCAATATCAAGGATCTTCAGTTTTCGATCGGCGTTTGGATCAACCAGCTTGGCGATCATCTGCGCCGGCATCATCATCAGCGGCGCCATGCCGCGCGCGAACTTTACCCAGATCGGGTTTTCCGCGTCGACGGTGCCGTCATTCTCCATAGCCGTGCCGCCTCTGCGCACCGCTTCAGTCATGTTTTTCGTTGCTTCGGTCAACTCGGGCGAACACATGAATTCAACGGCGCCCCCGACATACGCCGGCGACCGCTTGTCGAGAAAAGTCGCGGAGTCGAGCGTCAGTCCATAACGGTCGCCCTGCTTCGTCAGCATTTCCATGATCGTCAGGAAGTCGCAAAGCACGCGGATTCCTTTCTCCGACGCCTGACATCGCTTCGCGATCTCTGCGACGGTGGTGTTGCCCTCGCCGATCGCGGTGAACACTTCAAGCTCGATTGCGGCTTTCAACGCCTCGGTGCGCTGAAACGCGTTGACTGTCTGAAAGAATAGTTGTGGTGATGGTTGCTGGGCTGCGGAAGTTGACATGAAAGATTCCTCTCTTTTTAGTTCGTATGAATTTGTATAAACCGGTGGCCCATCCTATCGGATCGGCTCACGTAAAACCATCTCGGCGACTGCTGCCGCCATTTGCGCCGCTTCGGGATGGCTGCGACGCAGGCCGGCGATCTGCAAGAGCGCTTCGCCGGTCCGGGAAAACATTCGAAACAGATCACCTTCTTCGGCGCGCGTCTCACTGACGATCTGCGACCATGCAGTGCCTCCGGCCCATCGCACCGCGGCGCCCGCGGCCGAAAAGTTCAACTCAGGCGCGGGCTCGAGACCGTACTTCCATTCTTCAGCGGAGACTTTGAAGCCGGTGTCTTCGAAGCGCGCGAGTGCGGTGACAAGGTCGTCGTCGAGTTCGAGTTCGCCGTAGTCGCGATCTTCGTCGGCGGTCAGCGCGGCCATGATGCCGGCGAGTTGTTTTGGCTCGAGCGAGTTGAACAAGTTGTTTTCGAGCGCTTCGCCGACGAGCAAAGGACGATCGATATGAAGGTCTGCCAGCCAGCGGCCGCGTTCAGTCACCTTCTGCGCGGTGTAATCAAGATAGCCAAAAACGGCGAGCACTTTCGCGCGTTGCTCAAACGGCAGCCAGACTTCTTCACGCAACGCTTCGATCCGCCGGGTGGCGCGTTGCAGGTCCTCGGCAGTCGTGTGCAGTTGCCAGATGACTTCGGTGCACCGCTGCGTGTCTGCGTTCTGCGGCAGGAGATTATCGATCGCATCGTCGACGATCTTTAACGCGTCCGTCTCTTCGGCATAAGCATCGCGCAGCCTCGGTTCGACGAGCGTGAGTTCTTTCCCGCGTGTGCGAATGTCTTCAAACGCCCTTTCGATATCTTCTTCGCGCAGGCGGTAGACGGGCGAATACACACGTCCGATCCGCTCCTGCGGAAAGCTCGCATAGCTGCCGTCTTCACGAAGACCGCGAACGCTTCCGTCGCGCTTTTCAGTCACCATCACGAGCCTGCGGCTGGCGCGACCGACGCCGACCACGCGACCCGGCTTTACAACCTCGTTCAGCCAGCGATGAAAAACCTCGGCGCGCGTTTGCGGTTTTGCTTCCTGCAACCGCGCGCGTACGCCGACGAGTCGTTCCAAACCAAGCACGACGGAAATCGGCAGCTTGCAACCGGTTTCTTCGAGTGCGCGCTGGATCTCCTGCTCGCTTTCATTGCGACTTCGTTCGAGTTGTGCAAGCTGGCGAGCTGAGTCGCGATAAGCGAAGCTGCGCTCGGCGATCTCGCGAACCGACTGAAAACTGCCGTACGCGTCGAGCAGGTTCAGTAACGTCGTGTAAGTCGCGCGGAACTGGCTGACGAGCGAATCGGGTGGGGCTTTCAAGAGTTGTGCAATGCGTTGCGGGTCCTGATGCAGGCCCGGTGCAGCGACGACAAATCCGACGTTGTCGCGACCCCGACGGCCGGCACGGCCAGTCATCTGCTGAAGCTCAGACGCAGACAACGGACGCCAGCCGCTTCCGGTTCTTGCATCAGCGCCGGTCAACACCACCGTGCGCGCGGGAAAGTCGACGCCAGCGGCAACGGTCGCCGTAGCAAAGATCGCGTCGAGCAAACCGGCGCTCATGAGTTTCTCGATCACGAGTTTCCAAGCGGGAATGTGACCGGCGTGATGCGACGCGACACCGCCGCGAATGATCGTGTCCCAGTGACGATGTCCGCGCACTTCCGCATGTTGTTCGACAAACGCGCGCATGAAGTCGCGCCGCGCTTCGCGACGATGATCGTTTGGATCGCGGCGCGCGAGTGCTGCTTCTGAAGCGGCCTGATCGCAGCGTCGACGCGTCGGCAGGAAGACGATCGCGGGCAGTAAGTTGTAACCGTCAAGCGCCGTGAGCAATGTGGCCGGCGGCATCTCGGGCATGCGCAGCTTCATTCAATAACGCTCCCGGCGGTTGTGTCTCGAGCGTTCGCGGTCCTCTCCCTCACGTTCAATCATCTGAGCGATCTCGTGATTCAGTTTGCCTGACTCATCGAGCAATGGCAGCAGACGCTTGTCCGGCAGCAACACCGCGGAGCGCAGAGGCACCGGCCGCTTTCCCGGACCTCCGATGACTCCGCAGCGCACGCCGCGGATTTCTTCAAGCCACAACGCAAACTCGTGTGCGTTTCCAATCGTCGCAGAGAGCAGTAACAGCCGGATGCGCGGCGGCGTGAGTATGATGGCCTCTTCCCACACGTGCCCGCGATCTTCGTCGGCGAGATAGTGCGCTTCGTCAAGCACGACCAGGTCTGCGCTGACCTCACTCCCGCCCCGCAACGAATCGAAGAGTTGATTGCGGTAGATCTCAGTCGTGCCGACGATCAGCGGCGCATCGGAATTCTCTTTTCTGTCGCCCGTCAGTATTCCGACTCGCTCAGCCCCAAACTCGTCGATGAACTCCTGGTACTTGGAATTCGTGAGCGCCTTCAGCGGCGACGTGTACCAGGCGCGACGTCCACCTTCCAAAAGCCTGCGAATCTCCTCGCGCGCAATCCACGTCTTGCCGCTGCCGGTCGGCGCCGTCACGAGCACGTCTTCGTACTCCAATGCCGCCAGTGCTTCGAGTTGAAAAGGATCGGGCTTGAACGGAACTGAACGCGGCGTGCCGATTCCTTCGAGCAGCCGTTTGACCTCTCTGGATTGCGTGGGAACGGGCCTCGCGTCTGGTTTTGACCCGGATCTTTCCGGGCCACGGGGCCCGCGGGGCTTTCTTTTGTCCCAAATTTTTCGATTATTTCGCCGCAACGAGGGTTATTCTAACGTCGTGATGGCGGCCTGCAAGTGCTAATGCGAACCTGGCGAGTTACAATCCGTATCACAACGTGTTGGGCGCTTGTGGCGTCTAAGACAGATTGCAGGAAGAAATGACTGAGTTGTTCGAAAATTTCGAGGTTAATCGTGAGCCAAGATGGCGGGTGCTGGCGCGGCTGGTCGCCGCTTCGCTCATCCTGCATTTGGCATTGTTGTTCTTGAGTATTTACGTTCCGGCGTTCCGCGACACGTTAAATATCACCGCGTTGATCGCCAACACGAAGTTCGTGGAAAGGGACTACGAAGCGACTCAAATTGCGGATGACGTGCAGTTGGTTCAATTGAACGAGAAGTTTCGCTATCCGGAGGGCTACTTTACGCCCGATGGCAAGGTCGCAGCTGAGTTTCCGCCGCAGCCAACGCCGAATCCATTCGCGCCGCAGATAGTCGCGCAGGCGCAGCCACAAAGAAACGTCCTACCGGAAGTTGTTCCGTCGCCAAGTCCGGAGCCGAGTGTTTCTCCGACGGCGAGTCCTGCTCCTTCTGTGTCGCCGTCGGCATCCGCGATTGCTCAGGCGAGTCCATCGACTTCACCGCTGACACCCGAAGAAGCACAGAAGCAACTCGAGAAAACCGCGGCACAGAATGATGTTCCTCTGCCCGACGAGAACCAGATCAACAAAAAGGTACTGAAAGACTTTGCCGCTTACGCAAACGATCTCAAGAACCAGGGCAAGCTGGATTTGGATAAGCCTTTTGAGATTGTGATCGAAGCCGAGCTGGACGAACAGGGAAAACTGAAGAACCCGCGATTCACGAAGAAAGTCGGCGACGAGAATCTCGTCGACCTTTTCGGCAGGATGGTGGCAGCGCTGAACGACAGCGGGTTTCTCACCTACCTGCAACCAATCAGCAAAGACAATCCGGGTTCGACGGTAAAGATCACGGTGAAGCAGGGCGAGCAGGAAGTGCTCGCGTCAGTGGAATCGGAAGCCTCTTCCCCGCAACGTGCGGAGTCACTCGCGCGCGCGTTGAATACCATGCTCTTCCTGGGCGCCGGATCGAGAGCGGGAAAAGACGAAGAAGTATTGATGAAGAATACCAACGCAACTCCCGACGGCAAGAAGGTCGTAGTTAACTTCTCGATGCCGCGGCAGAGCGTTGTTGACATGATTAAGAAGCAGTTGCAGTCGGGTGTTTGAGCCACGGATTTCACGGATGAACACGGATTATCTTTTCACTATAATCCCTGTGCATCCGTGCCCTTATTTGGAGTAATTTATTAGACATGAGTTTCGATAAGTTTTTAACCAAACTTTTTGGTAGCAGCAATCAGCGGTTCTTGAAATCGATCGCGCCGCTGGTGGAAAAGATCAACTCCCTCGAGCCGTCGGTTAAAGCGCTCTCCGACGACGAGCTCCGCGCGCGCACCGCTCGTTTCAAAGAGCAGGTCCAACGCGCAGTCGGCGATCCGACCGACAAGGAAGAACGAAAGCGACTCGAACGTGTGGCGCTCGACGAGATCCTGCCGGAGGCTTTCGCGACTGTCAGAGAAGCCAGCGTGCGCACCACCGGAATGCGTCACTTCGACGTGCAGTTGATCGGCGGCATCGTTCTTCACCAGGGCAAAATCGCTGAGATGCGAACAGGTGAAGGTAAAACGCTGGTGGCTACCTTGCCTTCGTATTTGAATGCACTCACCGGTCGTGGCGGCGTTCACGTCGTGACAGTCAACGATTACCTCGCTTCGCGCGACGCCGAGTGGATGGGCCAGATTCATCGTTTTCTCGGTCTGGAAGTCGGTTGCATCCAGAACGACATGGACGACTTCGAGCGCCAGGCCGCTTACGCCGCCGACATCACTTACGGTACCAACAACGAATTCGGCTTCGACTACCTCCGCGACAACATGAAGTTTGACCTCGCCACGTGCGTGCAGCGCGGTCACTACTTCGCGGTTGTCGACGAGGTTGACTCCATCCTGATCGACGAAGCTCGTACGCCGTTGATCATTTCAGGACCTTCCGACGAAGCAACGGACAAGTACAAGAACGCCGACGCGATCATTCCTCATCTCAAAAAAGGCGAAGACATCGACGGTAAAAAGACAGGCGACTACGTCGTCGACGAAAAAGCGCACACAGCGGTACTCACCGAAGAGGGTGTCGATAAGGCTGAACGCTTGTTGGGCGTGGGGAACCTTTACGATCCCTCGAACATGGAACTGCTCCACTGCGTCGAGCAGGCCTTGAAAGCGCATACGCTATACAAGTTGGACCATCAATACGTGGTCCAGGACGGCGAAGTCATCATCGTCGACGACTTCACCGGGCGTTTGATGAAAGGTCGTCGCTGGTCTGACGGATTGCACCAGGCCGTTGAAGCCAAAGAAGGCGTCGAGATTGAAAAAGAGAACCAGACGCTCGCGACCATCACGCTGCAAAACTACTTTCGACTTTACGAAAAGCTGTCGGGCATGACTGGTACCGCCGAAACCGAAGCCGCGGAGTTCGCATCGACTTACAAACTTGACGTGATCGTTATTCCAACGCACATGCCCATGGTTCGTACCGACTTTTCGGACGTGATCTACCGGACGTTGCCCGAAAAATGGGACGCGGTGATCGAACAGATCAAGGAGTGTCACACGAAAGGACAGCCGGCGCTGGTTGGTACAGTCTCGGTTGAAAACTCCGAATTGATCGCGCGCCGTCTGTTGAAAGACAAGGTCCCGCACAACGTGCTGAACGCGAAGTATCACGAGCGAGAAGCGGAGATCGTTGCGCAGGCCGGTCGAAAGGGTTCGGTCACGATCGCTACCAACATGGCCGGCCGCGGTACCGACATTCTGTTGGGCGGGAATCCGGATTTCATGGCGCGCGAGTTTTTGAAGAAGGACGAGATCGATCCGGATGAAGCAACAGACGAGCAATGGAATACCGCGCTGGCGAAGGCGAAGCGGATCGTTGAAGACGAGCACAAGGAAGTAGTGTCGCTCGGTGGCCTGCATATCATCGGAACCGAACGTCACGAATCGCGGCGCATCGACAATCAGCTTCGCGGACGCGCCGGACGTCAGGGCGACCCGGGTTCCTCGCGGTTCTTCCTCTCTCTCGAAGACGATCTGATGCGGATCTTCGCGGGGGATAAGGTCAAGGCGCTGATGCAGCGTCTCGGCATGGAGCAGGGCGTCGCGATTGAGTCGAAGATGGTTTCGAAGCGAATTGCGGCAGCGCAGAAGTCAGTTGAAGGTCGAAACTTCGAAGCTCGCAAACACCTGCTTGAATACGACGACGTCATGAACAAGCAGCGCGAGACGATTTACGGTCTGCGCCGCCAGTTGATGGAAGAACCAGATCAGCGCGATTACCTACTGGGTGATCCGCCGCAATCGGGCGTTGCTTATGATCTGTTATCGGACTTGACTCGACAGTATCTCAATCCCGATGTGTCGCAGGACGACTGGGACATCGACAACTACAAGATCCAGATCAAGACCATCTACGACTTCGACATCGACGGCGAGCGACTCGACATTCCCAACATGACCTCGCAGGAAGTCGTCGACGCGATTTGGGAGCGTCTCAAGGTCAAGTACGAAGGGAAAGAAGAGCAGATTGGGCCCGAAGCGATGCGCACGTACGAGCGCATCATCATGCTCAACATCATCGACGCGCAGTGGAAGGACCACCTGCTATCACTCGACCACCTCAAACAAGGCATCGGCCTGGTCGGGTATGGACAGAAGGATCCGCTGGTCGAATACAAGAAGCAGAGTTTCGATCTCTTCCAGGAAATGCTCGACCGGATCGACACCTCGACCATTCGATCGTTGTTCAACTTGCAAGTTGTTTCGGAACAAGCGCCGGAGAGTTTGCAACAGCGACGCATGGCGCGCCGTCCTGCAGCATTGAGATTTACCGGACCAAATCAGGGCGCAGCTCCCGCCGGAGAAGAAAACGGTAAAATAAAGACTGTAGTGAGAGATCAGCCTAAAGTCGGACGCAACGATCCTTGCCCATGCGGCTCAGGCAAGAAGTATAAGAAGTGTCATGGAATTGCGGCTTGAGCTCGGAAACCACATCTACAAATCCCGTAGTTCAAGCCATCATTAGTGGCAGCGCTCCACAGCCGGCTCGCCTCGCAGCCGCGCGCGGAATGTTGCCACTGCAGCAGAATGATTTGTTGGAAGTGCTCGTCGCCCTCGCCACCAGCGACGATCCCCAAATTGCTTCAGCCGCCAGCGAGACACTGAAAGCCGAAACGCCTGAAGATCTTTTGATCGCCGCCTCGGCGTCTGACACTGCTCCAAACGTGTTGGCGTATCTCGCCACTCAAACCGACGGCAAGCACGAAGTTTACGAAGCAACAATCCTGAACACGCGCACTCCCGATCAGGCGCTCGCAAAGTTAGCCGCGACTACTCCGCACAACTCGCTTTTGGAACTCATCACCATCAACCAGCAACGGCTGGTCCGGTGTCCTGAGATTATCGACGCGATTCTCGGCAATCCGGCGTGTAGTGGCGAAGCTGAAAGACGTGCTCGCGAAACGCGTAAAGAGTTTTTTGAGAAAGAGCGTGGGGCGCGTCAGATTGCGGATGAGTTGAGAGCGCGTGGCCAAACTGCCGCGGCGGAGTTCTTCGAAGCCGCCGAGCTAACCACCGTGTCC
>DASSEB010000310.1:0-5739 GCA_035696765.1 Pyrinomonadaceae bacterium
AGACATCATCGCGTTGATGCAGCACTTCACGATTCCCGAGATCCTCGAAACTGAGATCGGTCGCACGCGCGGCAATCTGCGGACGCAATCGATTCTCGGCAGTCTCGCACTGCAATTCGGACGCGCCACCGGCAAACGCGGCGCACTGCGCGATTCGATTGGACGTTTCAACGATGCAGGCGAGTGGGTGCCCCTTAAATCTGACCCGGCCGATTATCAAAAAGTGAAGGAGCCGCACTCGCGCGGAGCGATCCTCGTCGCCGCAGTGTTCGACGCGTTTACTGCGATTTACGAAACGCGGACCGCCGATCTGTTGCGGATCTACACCGGCGGCACTGGAGTTTTACCGACGGGCGCGATTCATCCCGATCTCGTGCGGCGTCTCGCGGCTGAAGCTACGAAAACAGCGGGCCACGTGCTCAACATGTGCATTCGCGCGCTCGATTACATTCCACCGGTCGACATCACGTTCGGTGAATACTTGCGCGGCATCATCACTGCGGATGCTGATCTCGTTGAAGATGATCGTTACAACTACCGGGTCGCGTTCGTCGAAGCGTTTCGAAAGCGCGGCATCTACCCGCGCGATCTCGACACGCTGTCTGTCGATACGCTTCGCTGGAAGGGCGTGAGTATCGAGAAGCCGCCGCCGCAGTACAAGTCGATTCTGAGACAGCTCAAGAATTACGCCGACGCTTGTTTTTACATTACGGATCGTGAGCGTCTGTTTCACGTCACGAGAAAACAACGCGAACTGTTGCACGATCGGCTGAAAGAGATCTTCAAGGCCGCGCCGGACTTTGCTCAGACGCTTGGTCTCAACTTCAGTCTGGATCCGGACGCTTCCTTCGAAGTGCATGCGTTGCGGCGTTCCAATCGTGTTGGTCCTGATGGTAATCACAGGCCGCAAATCGTAGTCGCGTTGACGCAATCACGCGACATCGAGATCGATGGATCGTCGACACCGCAAAAGTTCCGCGGCGGATCGACACTCATCGTCGATCTCGCGAAGCCGGCGGTGGAATACGCGATCATTAAAAACATTGCCAGCCCGAATCGCCTGCAACGGACGAGCGACTTTTTAAAGCTTGCACTTCAGGATCCCGTACAGGCACTACTGCTCGCGCCCGATCGAAAAGAACGCTTCGCCGCGCTGCATTCATTGGCGGAGTTGGGATAAAAAAGTACGCAGGTTAACAGGTCTCTAAACCAACAGTTAACAAAAGCATGTCTTTGCTAGTAGTTCTTGACTTGCCACTGCCGGAGGCGTATGGTTCGCTGCGTACCACCCCCTGTTTAGCAAGAGTTCTGATCTCACTCGTGTTATTCAATTCAGAATAATTAAATACAGCCAGGGCCAACGTTGAGCAGAACGATTCAACGCTCGGGATTCAGCTAACTCTGAGTCCTGGAAGAAATCGTTCCAGCAAGTCAACTCGGTCATCACTATCCTATACAAGACGCAGGATAGATGAAGTAGAAGTCTACTCAGAGAACACCTGTTCTGGGTGTAAAGGGATTATTTCGCCCTCCTTAGAGATTAGAAATGCGATCTCTATCGTCAGTATCCGACTGTCACAGACGAGATCGAGCAGCCCAGAAAACTTAGCTTCAAACGTTTGATCGTTCAAAGTTCGCCTTCCTCACGGATCACGGACGGGATGCTCCTGCGTCAATAAGGAGAGAGAATGAACTTTCGTAAGAGTGTAATAGCGAAACCGGTTGCCATATTTGTAATGGTCGCCATCGTTAGTATCACAGCCCTTGCCGGCGTGTTTTTGGACCACAATTCGGCAGGCAGGTACCGCGTTGTGCCAAAATATAAGAACGCTCTGGAGACAAGGATCGAGGTACCAAGCCCGATGGAGGCAGTTGTTGGACCTGCCTGGGGAACGAAGAGCAATTTGCCGTTGGCCGAGTACACAAACGCCCTCAACGCTCGTGCGAGCAAAGCATTTACGTATGGTGTGGATAAGGACAAGGTGGCCTTCGCACAGAAGCAAGACGGTGCCAGGGCGAGATTTCTCGATCTGCAGTCTAGCCACTTCAAGGTCGAAATCTTAAGAGAGCGTAAAGTTGGGGAGGTGGAGTTCATTCGCATGTCAGCCTCTGAAACTCTAACGCGATTTACCAGTGCCCCAGGAGATAGCCTTGTAATACACAGTACAAGACTCAAGACAGCGAAGGATGATGCGAGCCCGATAACTATTGCTCTTCAATACAAGAACCAGAAGGCCGTCTTGAAGATCGACAATGGCAGTGTTACTCCGGTCGATCAGAAGCAACTAAACAGGCTGGTTGCGCAGGTCCGATCAAATCATCGCCTGGGCGAACTCCTCGCGGACACTAAGGTTTTCGCGGATCGATCAGTGTTGTCAGGAGCAGTGTCTGCGTTCATGGCTAACGCTTTGGTCGATTCACTTCAATGCATAATTGCCGCCGGTGAATGCATCCTCCTCATAGGGACATACGTGGGCTCAATAGGGAGTTTGATCGCGCTTTGTCCCGAAACGATCGGGGCGAGTTGCCTTGGGGCTTTGCTCTTGCACCCCGTAATTGGAGTCCTGGTAGCAGCGAAATGTGCAGACGCCTTACAGAAATGCGGTGTCACTGCGCCTCCACCACCGACTAAGTCACAATACCAGCAGGCCTGTCTGGATTGGGGTGGCTCATGGAACTCCTCAACCGAGCAGTGTATTTCAATAGTTATAATCGCTGATGTTTGTGAGGAGTGGGGATGGTACTGGTACTCTTCAGGCTCAAGCTGCCGTCAAAGCAGTGGCGGGTTTCAATCGTGTCCTCCTGAAATTTGCTCGGACGGGTATGGTCAAAATCCTGAGACATGTGAATGTGAAGCAATCTCACCAATAGTGATCGATATTGCAGGCGACGGCTTTGATCTGACGAGCGGCCAGGGCGGTGTTTTCTTCGATCACAACGGCGATGGTGTAAAAGAAAAACTTTCATGGACTGCGGCAAACTCGGATGAAGCGTTTCTGGTTCTCGATCGTAATGGAAACGGCACGATCGATAATGGACTAGAACTATTTGGCAACTTCACGTCACAGGCCGATCCGCCATCCGGAGAAGGAAGAAATGGCTACCTTGCGCTTGCGAAATTCGATAAGCCAGAGAACGGCGGTAACGGTGATGGTTTGATAAGTGTGACAGACACTGTCTTCTCTTCGTTACGTCTCTGGCAGGATACGAATCACAATGGAATTTCAGAGCCGGCTGAATTACACACCCTGAGAGAGCTTGGGGTTGTATCGCTTGAGCTGAAATTCAAGGAATCCAAACGGACAGATCGATACGGAAACCAGTTTCGGTATCGAGGTAAAGTCATTCGTGTAGTGGGCACGCCTGTTGGACGTTGGGCTTGGGATGTATTCTTGCAACCAAGTTAATGCTTTGCCGCAAAGGCAGTAGCGAGACTTGGACATGGGTCAGTAGCGTAACCCGCTACTGACCCGTCCAACAGTCACTTTGAGGCGAAGCTCTTTGGCCAGTAAGATCATGGAGGTTACTTTTTTAGAGATGTTACCGCGTGCGGGGTCAAGATGCGGTTGAGGTAAATTAAATGGACAAGTTTTTCTTACAATCCGGAATCCGGGCAATTGATTTCTTCGTGATCTCTACCGGCTTTCTGCTTACAATGCTCTGCTTTTTCGCTGCCAAGGATAAGAGAAATCTTAATAGAATGCTGCTGCTGCTCTTCGCGCTGCTTTGTACGTTCTCGATCCTCTTTCATGAAGGCGTGGCCGTGAAGTTGTTCGCCGGTCTTATGCTCATATCTACAGTGATCGTCGAAGTCGTTGTCAGTAAGAAGAGAAATGTGAATGCCAGCCACTGATCAAGTGTGAACGCGTTCGGATGTCACACGCTTTCAACGTTGGCGAGCGCTGCGAACGTGGGTTTCAGGGCGGGATAGAGTCTTTGATATTGCTCGTGAAGTGATCGATAGACCGTGAAGGTCTCTGGATTTGGAGTGACGCGATCTTGAACGAAGATCGTTTCCGCGCATGCGGTATCAACGTCGGGCCAGACACCTGCGCCGACGCCCGCCAGCAATGCAGCACCGAAGGCTGCGCCTTCAGTTGTGTTCACGGTGACGAGCTCTGCTTCGAGTGTGTCGGCGAGAATCTGTCGCCACAACGGACTCTTGGCGCCGCCACCGGAGAGACGCACCTGCTCGATTGGACCAAGCCCAACATCTCTCATCAAACAAAACATGTCCTTCACGCCGAACGCGACTCCTTCGAGCACCGCACGTGTTAAGTGAGCTTGAGTGTGACGTACAGTCAGTCCGATCCATGCGGCGCGCGCGAGCGGATCGGGATGTGGCGTTCGCTCGCCGGACAAGTAAGGTAAAAAGATAAGTCCTTCACTGCCGGCAGGAGTTCCAGATGCCTCGCTAACGAGTTGCTCGAAAGTTTGATCGCACGCGAGCTGATCTCGATACCACTGAAGACTGCCCGCCGCGCTGAGCATCACTCCCATCAAATGCCAGCGACCAGCAACAGCATGACAAAACGCGTGCAGCCGTCCCTGCGGCTCGATCAACGGCGACTCGGTCGCAGCAAACACAACGCCCGAAGTCCCGAGTGTTACTGCGATGGTGCCGGGACGCACAACCCCGACGCCGATCGCTTGCGCCGACTGATCGCCTCCGCCCGCGACGACAGGAGTTCCGCGGCGTAAACCCGTCGCGGCGGCAGCTTCACCAGTTACATCGCCAGTTATCTCGTGACCTTCAAATGTCGGTGGCAGCCAGCCGGCGGAGATGTTGAGCGCGTTCAATATGTCTTGCGACCACGTACGCTTGCGAATGTCAAAAAGCATCGTGCCCGATCCATCCGCTTTGTCCATCGCGAGTGCGCCGGTGAGCTTGTAGCGAATGTAATCTTTGGGAAGGAGTATGTGTCGAGTGCGACTGTAGATTTCCGGTTCGTTCTTCTCCACCCACAAGATTTTCGGCGCCGTGAAGCCCGTCAAGGCGTCGTTGCCCGTAATCTGCACGAGTCGTTCGCGAGCGACACGCGCGCGAATCTCGTCGCACTCGATGCCGCATCTCTGATCGTTCCACAAGATGGCGGGTCGAAGAACGTTTCCTTCATCATCCAGCAACACGAGCCCGTGCATCTGTCCGGTCAAACCGATCGCTGCTACGCTCTCACCGGACACATCCGCGGCGGCAAGTGCCTGCATGACGCTGCTCGTAGTTGCGTTCCACCAATCCTGCGGTGCCTGTTCCGACCAAAGCGGGTGAGGTGTGGACAGAGTGAGCGGCGTGGTCGCGCTGCTCAACACGCGCCCTTCGTCGTCGATGAGCAGCGCTTTGGCGCCGGTTGTCGAGATATCTATTCCGAGAAGAAGTGCCATGTTATTTCTGCAAGAGCCCAGAATTCACGAACGCGGTCCAGAAATATAATCGAAAATAGCCTAGCTTTCTCCGAATCACTTGCTGCCTGGCTCACGCCTGACATCTGGCCGAGGCCGGGCCTTTGCCGAAGTAAGGAGCAGTAAGGCAGTTG
The DNA here is from genome assembly GCA_035696765.1 of Pyrinomonadaceae bacterium. Lineage (GTDB taxonomy): Bacteria > Acidobacteriota > Blastocatellia > Pyrinomonadales > Pyrinomonadaceae > PSRF01. The sequence goes on from DASSEB010000310.1 coordinate 5,535, forward strand.
AGTGGTGGCCGACGATGAGTTCAGGATCATTAGGATTAAGATGATTGACGAAACCAGTGTAGTCATGAGTTGTTAGAGATTGTCGTCCCAGTGAAACTTGTGCAGGACGCGATGCAGGATGGGCGTGAACACCAGGGCCGCAGTCACGATAAAGACGAGGCCCGCGTAGAGCGCGTAGATACCGGCAAACAACTTTCCGCCGTCA
>DASSEB010000311.1:0-2905 GCA_035696765.1 Pyrinomonadaceae bacterium
AGCGCTTCACACAATCCATATCAGGACAACGGAATCAAGATCTTCGCGCCGTCAGGCGAAAAGATGGACGACTCGGTCGAGCGGCTTATAGAAGCAGATGTGTTTGCGAATACCCCTCAGCCTGTGTCGTCGCGGCCGGCGTTTTCAACGGAACGCGAAGAGAAGCTTCAGCAGGAGTACCTGTCGTTCCTGGCGAATGAGATCGGTGAGGGTTTGAAGTTGCACGGGCTCACGATCGTGGTTGACTGCGCGAATGGAGCCAGTTGTAACTTCGCTCCGGCTTTATTTTCACAACTTGGCGCGAAGGTTGTCGCTATTAACGCGAGTCCGGATGGCCGCAACATCAACCGCGACTGCGGCTCACTTCACATCGATTCGCTGCGGAAGAGGGTTGCCAAAGAGCGCGCCGATCTGGGAGTTGCTTTCGACGGCGACGCCGACCGATCTTTGTTCGTCGACCACGCCGGAAATTATGTTGATGGCGACGCGACGTTGTGGGCGCTCGGCACGCATCTTCAGTCGCACGGGCGTCTGAAAGACAACATCGTGGTCGCTACGGTCATGAGCAATATCGGGCTCGAGATCGCCTTTCGCGCCGCTGGAATCCGACTTGTGCGTACCGCCGTAGGCGACAAATATGTTCTCGACGAACTGCTAAGACTTAAGGCCAGTCTCGGCGGCGAGCAGTCGGGTCACATCATCCTGCCCGAACTGAGTCTTGCCGGAGACGGCATGATCACCGCGCTCTGCCTATTGAGAGCGCTCCGTGAATCGGGAAAAAGCCTCGCCGAAATGACCGCGGGTTTCAAACAATATCCACAGACTCTTAAAAACGTGCGTGTTCGCGAGAAGGTCCCGTTCGACGAGCTTGCCTCAGTCCGCGTCGAAGTGGAAAGGGTCGAGGAATTGCTCTCGCAAAAGGGCCGGTTGCTCCTTCGCTATTCGGGAACGGAGCCGCTGGCCAGGGTAATGATCGAGGGTGAGAACCAGGGCCAGATCGAGGCTTACGCTGAGAAAATCGTCGACGCCATCGAGCGCGAAATCGGAGCGGGCGCCGGGCGCTTGTGAAATTTCTACACGCAGACCAGCGAAAAATCTACACTGCTCCTGCTCTTTGAGACTCCGGCCAGACTCGCCTGATGCCGGTCTTGTGAGTCTTTCCCAGCAAACAGTTTGGGTCCGATGTCTCGCAGAAAAAGAGTCTTGCACGGCACGGGCGTTGCGATGTATATTGTGGGGCAAGAGAGACGGTTGGTGGATCCTCCGTCTCAAGTGGTTGCTGGGGTGAGGACAGTAACCACGAATATGGATGGGCGCGACGCACTCCCACGTATGTCGCGCCCATTCGCTTTTATGTCATGACATCGGGTCCGTACCCGATTACCATTGCCCCAAATGCACCGGCTCGAAATCTCACTCAAACAAGAAGCTCGCAGGAGTGAAATCAATATCGGCAGAGGCATTCGGCGGGAACTCGGGCAGTTGATTCCCCTCGAAGCTCCGCGTCGAGTTGGAGTCATTTCCAATAAGCGAGTTTTTGACCTGTACGGGCGCGAGGTTGTGCGCTCTTTGAAAGCCGCGGGCTTCAAAACGTTCGTTTGGCTGATGCCTGAAGGGGAGCGTTACAAGTCCTTTCGCGAATTGGAAAAGGCAGTGACGTTCCTGAGCGAAAACCGTTTTGAAAGAAATGATTTAGTGGTTGCGCTTGGCGGCGGAGTGGTTGGCGATCTTGCGGGTTTCAGTGCGGCTGTTTACTTGCGCGGGCTGTCGCTGGTCCAGGTGCCGACAACGCTGCTCTCGCAGATCGATTCTTCAGTGGGCGGCAAGACTGGTATCAATCTTCCTGTTGGCAAAAACCTCGTCGGCTCTTTTCATCAGCCTGCTTCGGTGTTCATCGATCCGGAAACCTTGAAGTCGTTACCTCAACGCGAGCTGGTATCCGGGTTCTGCGAGATAGTCAAACAAGCACTCATCTCCGATCAAACGCTTTTCGACATGACAGTTGATTGTCTTCAACAAGTGCGCCGCAACAGCGATTTTCTACTCACCCCGGAGTTTGAAAAGTTGATCGCTGCGCAATGCGGTTTCAAGGCGTCTATCGTCGCGAATGATGAGCGCGAGTCGACCACTCGATCTGACACGAAGTCGCGACGCGTGTTGAACTTCGGACACACTACGGCCCACGCGCTCGAGACGATCACCAGATACCGCGTGTTCCGGCATGGTGAAGCAGTTGGTTATGGAATGTTAGTTGCCGGAGAACTTTCGCGAGACCTCGGTCTTCTTGACGCCGGGGACTTGCAACTTCTGCGCGACGCGGTGAACTTGTGTGGACCACTGCCGCGCGCCGACAATCTCGACATGAACCAGATCATCCGCGCGTTGAAGCACGACAAGAAGAGCGTTGGTGGTCAGATCAACTGGGTGTTGCTCGAAGGCGTGGGCCGGCCTCGAATCGTTGAAGGGCGGTTCATCAGCGCGAAATCGTTGCGTCTTTCGCTGCGAGCTGGATTGCGGTCATTCGATCGACAGAAAGAGAGTTTCAACTAATGAAAAGATCAGGCGAACGCGGCGGGGCCAATCTGAAATTCCTCATCGTGATGACGCTTCTGATTTCAAGCGCCTACGCCGGTTATCTTTATGTTCCCATCGCTTACCAGGCGTACACGTTCAAGGATTTAATGCAGCACTACGCTGACGTCGCGGCGGCGCAAAGCTACCAGCCGTCATGGGCCAGTGAACAGTTAATCAAGAGTGCTCCCGAATACGACATTCCTGCGAATGCGGTCATCACCTCTGTGAATCGCGAAAACCGGATGGAAGTGAGAGTGCAGTACACGCGCGAGATCCAGTTCCCTGGCTACACGTACAACTACGAGTTCGATCAAACGGTGAAGAGCACTGC
>DASSEB010000312.1:0-5802 GCA_035696765.1 Pyrinomonadaceae bacterium
AACCAAATCGGTTTAATCCGTGTGCTCAAACGCGTATGAAGATGCGCTTCCGGTAAAGTAACCACATCAAAAACAACCACAGCAGAATAAACGCAATCGCATAAAAAAGCGACGCATTGATCGGCGAGGCCCACGAGAGAAACAGCGTGCGAAAGATCCAACCCTGCACGTGCACCAATCCCATCAGCTTCACCATCAATCCTGTTCCAACAAACAGCGCGAGGGCGTTCACACCGAACACTTCAAACGGCCAGGCCCAACGCCGGTAGCCTTTGATGTCAATTAGCCAGTAACACAGCGCGAGCAGTTGCAACGCCAGCCCTGCCGTGAAGAGCACGTAAGAACTCGTCCACAGCGACTTATTGATCGGAAAGAACGGATTCCACATCCAGCCGAGCACGACACAAACCGCACCGGCAACGAACATCCCCACTACTTTCTCTATTCGCGTCCGTTCCGTGCGCAACCAGTGTCCGGTCAAGACACCGAAGAGTGTCGTCGCCACCGCTGGGATCGTGCTGAGCAGACCTTCGGGATCGTAAATCTTGCCTTGCTTCCAGATGTGTGGTCCAAGTATCACTCGATCGATAAACGACGCGATACTTCCCTCCTTGCTCAGATCTCCCGCGGCAAACCCCGGCGCTGCGACGCGAGTCATCACGAGCCAGTAGACGATGAGCAGCGCCAAAGCGATCAGCAGTTGGGTCCTGATTCTCGTTGTGAGGAAGATCAGCGACGCGACGAGATAACAGATCGCGATGCGCTGTAGCACTCCGGGAATACGGATCGTGCCAAGTTGAAAATACGGAAAGCCGTTCAGAAATAGACCGAGGCCAAAGATGATCGCGGTGCGCTTGATTACTTTGAGGTAGAGGTCGCGTTTAATGCTGCCTTCTTCGACGCGACGGCCAAACGCGAGGGTGATCGACACACCGACAATGAACAAGAAGAACGGAAAGACGAGATCGGTGGGCGTCCACCCGTGCCACTCTGCATGTTCCAGTGGCCAGTAGATGCTGGACCACGTGCCGGGATTGTTTACGAGCACCATTCCGGCGATCGTGAGCCCGCGAAAAACGTCGAGCGACACCAGTCTGGACGACATAGGCCCACAGATTACCACGGATCAATCTGTCTTCAGCCGCGTTTATCCGTATTCAGGATCGTGTTAAAGTATCCGCCCGTACATGTCCTTAATGCTTGCGGAGATCGCCGAGCAACCGGCCGCGCTCGAACGCACCATCGCGGAAGAGCGCGTCAAGATCGCGAAACTCGGAAACCTGCTGAAGGCTCGCGACATTCATCTCATCGTTCTCGTCGCTCGCGGTAGCTCCGACAACGCGGCCCTGTTTGGTCGTTATCTCCTCGAAATCACAACCGGCATCCCTGTTTCACTCTCTGCTCCTTCCGTTCATACGATATACAACGCGCGTCTCAAGTTGGACCATGCGTTAGTTGTGGGCGTCTCGCAATCAGGCGAAGGTGAAGACATCAATCGCGTTCTCGAAAGCGCGCGCCGCTCTGGCGCCTACACCATCGGCATAACGAACGAGCCGAACTCGTCGATGACCGGGTTGGTGGATGAAACATTACAGACGCACGGCGGACGCGAGCGTTCCGTAGCCGCAACAAAAACTTTCACCGGCCAGATGCTGCTCTTTTATATGCTCGCCGCCGAGTTGGCCCAGACTGCCGCGCCGTTTTCGTACGAAGCGATTCCACAACTCGTCGCGGGCGCGCTCGAGCAAAAGCCCGCGATACTCGAGTTGGTCCAACGCTACGTGTTTATGGAAAACTGCGTGGTGGTCGGACGCGGCCTGGCGTACGCGAACGCTTACGAGCTGGCTTTGAAATTGATGGAGACTTGTTATGTCGTCGCGGAGCGTTTCTCATCAGCCGACTTCTTGCATGGGCCACTGGCGATGGTCGAGCGCCACTTCCCGGTCATTCTTTTTGCGCCGCCGGGTGTGATGTTGCCTGGGGTGAAGAGCTTGATCGAACGTCTCCGCGAACTGCACGCCGACACGCTCGCGATCACGAGTGACATCGATGCGGCGAGTATGTGCACGCGCTCGATCGTGATGTCGCGTGAGATAGATGAGTTTCTCGCGCCCATACCGTACATAGTTCCCGGTCAACTCTTCGCCGCGCTGCTGGCGGAGGCGAAGGGACTTGATCCGGATTCGCCACGATCGTTATCAAAAGTGACGCGGACGCTTTGAGCCACAAAAGGCACAAAATGCACAAAACGAGGCCACATGAATATTGAACTGAAGGACTTGTCGCACAATCCCGTGTACGCGCAGGTCCGCCAGCAGATCGAGAACCAGATCAAAGCGAAGACGATTGCTCCGGGCGAATCACTTCCCTCGCCCGCCGCCCTCGCCCAAAAACTCTCCGTCGACAAAGGCGAGATCCAGCGCGCGTATTACGAACTCGAACAACTCGGCCTCATCACAAAGCAGACCGGCAAAGACTTCCTCGGCAAACCCAAGATCGATTACCGCGTAAGATAATCCGTGTCATCCGCGTTTATCCGCGGCCAATTCCCTGTGCTATTCTTCATTCACGCTTTTTAACGAGCGAAAGTGGCGGAATTGGCAGACGCGCCAGACTTAGGATCTGGTACCGAAAGGTGTGGGGGTTCGAGTCCCCCCTTTCGCACCAAAAAGAATCGAACTTTGTACTTGGTGCTTTGGTCTTTGTTAGTAACCAAGCAAAGTACGAAGTACCAAGCACAAAAAGTAGAACTCGATCCAATGAAAACTGAACTAATTGACGTCTCTCCAACTCGTAAAGAGATCAATATCGAGATCGAACCGGAACAAGTGCGCAGCGCTTACGATCGTGTGAGCCAGAAGTACAGCAAAGCCGCGACTGTTCCCGGCTTTCGTCCCGGACACGCACCAACGTCCGTTGTGCGCGCTCGATACAAAAGCGAGATCCAGACCGAAGTGCTGCGCGAGTTACTTCCCGAAGCTGTTCACAACGCTGTCAGCGAACACAAGTTGGCCGCTCTCGGCGAACCGCAAGTCCACTTTGATAACCAGGAGGGTCTCAATGATTTCGGCCAACAGCCGTTGAAGGTGAAGGTCGACGTCGAAGTCCTGCCCGACATCACTCTGGACACTTATAAAGGACTGGAAGCCGAACGCCGCACGCGGCCGGTAACAGACGAAGACATCGACAAGATGATTGAAAGCCTGCGCGACGCTTCCGCCTCGCTCCAACCAGTCGAAGATCGCGCCTCCGCATTGGGCGACACCGTCACCATAAATGCACGTGGGAGAATGGTCGACGACGAACCTGAAGCGGAAGATATCAAAGTCGATGATGTTGAAGTAATTCTGGGCGGACCCGGCGTGATGCAGGAGTTCACCGAGAACCTTACCGGCGTCAAAGCCGACGACACCCGCACTTTCAAAGTCGATTATCCGCAAGACTTCAACTCGGCCGGTTTAGCAGGAAAGAGCGTCGAGTATGTAACTGAGGTAACCGCCGTCAGACAGAAGGAACTGCCCGAACTCGACGATGAATGGGCGAAGAGTCTCGGAGGAGACTTTGATTCTGTGGATACACTGCGAGCAAAGGTGCGTGAAGATCTCGAATCCAGATCGAAAGCAGAGTCCGATCGCGAGCTTCGCGACGACGTCCTGCGCAAACTGCTCGAGGCGCACCAATTCGAAGTGCCGCAGAGCTTGGTAGATGAACAAACGAACTATCGCCTGGAAGGTGTAGCGCGCCAGATGATGGGGCGCGGCATCGACCCACGTCGTGCGGATCTCAACTGGGAAGCCGCGCGCGAAGATGTGAAGGCTCAGGCCGAGGCAGATGTACGGGCAACAATGTTGCTTGAAAAGATTGCCGAAGCGGAGAATATCACCGTCTCGGATGAAGAAGTAGAAGCAGAAATTCAATCGATCGCAACTGCGTCACAACAACCGATAGAGCAAGTGCGTGCTGCCTTGACAAAGAATGGAGGCGAACGTAGCATCGCGCACAGATTGCGCAATCGTAAAGCGCTGGATCTTTTGATCGAAAACGCGCACGTAACGAACGCAGAGTGGGTCGAACCAAAGGAAGGTTAGATTCTATGGCTCTAGTCCCAATGGTCGTCGAACAAACGTCGCGAGGCGAGCGCGCCTTCGACATTTACTCACGACTACTGAAAGACAATATTATTTTCCTGGGTACCCCGATCGACGATCAGATAGCCAACCTTATCGTAGCCCAACTTCTATTTCTCGAAGCCGAAGATCCTGAGAAGGACATCAACCTCTATATCAATTCACCTGGTGGTTCAATCACCGCAGGGATGGCGATCTACGACACGATGCAGTTCATTCGTCCGGACGTCACGACCATCTGCGTTGGACAATGCGCATCGATGGGAGCGCTGCTGCTCGCGGCCGGCGCAAAAGGAAAACGTTTCGCTCTTCCCAATTCGCGTATCCTCATTCACCAACCATCAGGCGGATCACAAGGTCAGGCAACAGACATTCGTATTCAAGCAGAAGAGATCCTGCGAATGCGCGAGCTCACCTCCCAAATCATCGCGAAGCACACAGGCCAGTCTTACGACACTGTCGAACGCGATGTTGAGCGAGATAAAATTATGTCTGCCATGCAGGCCAAGGAATATGGTTTAATAGACGAGGTCATCGCGCACCGAGAGTAGACAGCGCAATTCCCCCAAAGGAGCTTCATCCCTAGAATATGGTTAGACGAACAGATGATACTCTGCGCTGCTCGTTCTGCGGCAAGTCACAGAACGAAGTCAAGAAGCTCATTGCCGGTCCTACTGTTTACATTTGCAACGAATGCATCGACATCTGCAACGAGATCATTACCGACGATCAGCAGGCAGAGTCAGTAGCCACCCGCCCGCCACTGCCGAAGCCCGGCGAGATTAAGAACTTTTTAGACGAATACGTGATCGGCCAGGAGGAAACCAAGAAGCGCCTGGCCGTCGCCGTCTACCAGCACTACAAACGCATCGAGCTCGGTCGCCGGCGTTCCGACGTCGAGATTCAGAAAGCCAATATTCTTCTGATCGGCCCCACCGGCACGGGCAAGACGTTGCTTGCGCAAACGCTCGCGCGCATGTTGAGTGTGCCGTTCACGATCGTCGACGCCACGACGTTGACAGAAGCAGGCTACGTCGGTGAGGACGTCGAGAACATCATTCTCAAACTGCTGCAAGCAGCGAACGGCGACGTCGAACGCGCGCAACAAGGCATCATCTACATAGACGAAGTCGACAAGATTTGTCGGAAGGATGAGAACCCGTCGATCACGCGCGATGTATCCGGCGAGGGCGTGCAGCAAGCGCTGTTGAAGATTCTTGAAGGAACTGTGGCGAACGTTCCGCCGCAAGGCGGCCGCAAGCATCCGCACCAGGAGTTCTTCCCAGTCGATACAACCAACATTCTATTCCTGTGCGGCGGCGCATTTGTCGGACTCGAGAAGGTGATCGAACGGCGCTTGCGCAACAAGTCGCTGGGCTTTCATGCGGAAGTTAAGTCAGGCATGCATCGTCACGCGGAAGCGCTGGCGGCGGTGCAGCCTGAGGATCTCATTCGTTTTGGGTTGATCCCTGAGTTTGTCGGGCGATTGCCCGTGTGCGGTGTGCTGCACGAGCTCGACGAAGGGGCCCTCATCAAGATTCTTACCGAGCCCAAGAATGCACTCGTCAAGCAATACCAGAAGAAATTCGACTTCGATAATGTCAAGCTGAAGTTTACCGAGGACGCCCTCAAGGCGGTCGCGCGGCAAGCCGTCGAACGGAAAGTCGGGGCTCGC
>DASSEB010000313.1:0-5591 GCA_035696765.1 Pyrinomonadaceae bacterium
GGGTACAGGGCGCCGTTCGATCCCAAACAGTTCGCACAGCGCCATCCCGCGCGTGTTTGCGTAAGCCTCCCACAACGCTCCTTCGATCCCCGCTCGAGAGAATTGGTCACCCGGCTGTTCGCGCAGAAACTCGTAAAAGCCGCCCGCATCGACGTCGCTTAACGAGAGCAATGCAGGCACGAACTGATCTTTGAGGACGGCCCACGAACTGTCGGGAGTGTCAGAAGAGTAGAACGACCCGGACATCGGCGACGCTTCTCCCCAGCCCGTAATTCCCTCGCTGGTCGTTAACTCAATCAGGATCGCGTCCTTCTCTGCGACCACGCCATTGCTGATCCGGAAAGGCTCGACCAACGGCACACGAACGCGATGGAGCACGGCGCTCCTGATTGTTATCGATCGATTCACAGCCACTGAAAGCGTACTCAAACTCCTCTTTAAACTCTTAAGTCATGGTCACGAGCATTTCCTTCGTCACGCGATTGAGGGGCGGCTCGCCCTTTGCAAACCGAATCACTTCTTCAACCGCCATTGCGCCGATCTCACGACGCATTTCGATTCCGCCGGCCGCGATGTGCGGCGTCAGAATCACGTTGGGTAAACGGCGAAGCTCGTGATCGGGCGGCAGCGGTTCCAAAGGGTCTGTGACGTCCAAAGCGGCAGAAATTCGCCCGCTTCTCAGTTCGTCCAGTAACGCCTCCAGATCGATCAACCCGCCTCGTGCAACATTGATCAGGTACGATCCATCAGGGAGCAGCGACAAGCGACGTTTATCAAACATGCCCTGCGTTTCCGGTGTTAACGCCGCACACAACACGACTACCGAACACGAGCTCACCAGTTCATCGAGCTGGCCCAACCTCGCTTTGTGGGCCGCAAATGAATCAACTTTCGCGTAGGGATCACTCACCAGAACGTCGACCCTGAACGGCTCTAACAACTCTGCAAATGCACGCCCAATGCGGCCAAAACCAACGACTCCGACTCGCCGGCCAAACAATGTCTCGCCGTCGCTGACGTATTCATTTGTCCTGCTCACACCATTGCGCATTTCTGCTGCGTAGTCAGGAATGCGACGAACAAGCGTCAGCATCAAAGCGAGTGCCATCTCCGCGACACCGCGCGCCATCGGATCTGCGGCGTTTGTAATCGTCACAGTTTCAAAAACGTCTTCGGACACGCGCGACTTAACCTCCCCGCCACAATGCGCAATCAGCTTCACACGCGGACCCAGCATGCCGGCAGTGATAAACGGCGAATGCCACGTCGTCATCAGCACATCAGCGTTCGCGATCTCGCTTCGCAGTTCCGGGGAATCTTCACGCAAAGCAGACCTGGTCCAGCTCGTTACCTCGCCGAGCCTCTCTAAGGATTCTTCAGTAAAGAAGTGCTGGAACAAGACGTCACTTGCCAACACCAGAACATTGGGTCGTATCACTTCGATCCTCAACCAGTTTGCGAATCGTGTTGATGAAATCCGGCAGCGCAACTTCCGGTTCTTCGATCTCCGGATGCCAATATTTTTCCCACTCGAAACTGATGAAGCCGTTGTAATTCAGATCTCTAATCGCCGCGACAGCTTCAGCAAACGACACGCGGCCGGTGCCCGCCAACACAGGCAGCCAGTGTTCCGAGCGCTCGACGGGCTTTGCGTCTCGGAGATGAACATGCGCCAGATGTGGTGCGACGATTCGCGCCGCGTTTTGAATCGTGTCACCCGCCGCAACCGAATTTGCCACATCCCAAATCAGTTTTACTTTCTGATGATTCGCAAGGGTAACGATCTCCGCGGCACCTTCCGCTCGCGCAAAATCACCATGCGTTTCGAGTCCGACGTTGACGCCGTCCGGCATGTGCGCCGCGATCTCATGCAGGCATCCGGCAATCCAGTCGCGCGTTTCTTCGCGTTGCGCACCGCGCTGGATCTTGTCAGGGAAAACGCGAATCAATGGCGCACCAAGTTCCGCGGCCATTTCCGCATGAGCGATCGCGACCTTCACCTCGCCCGCTCGCTCACTCGCATCCGCCGCATGAAACACACACGAAGTGTCAACGCAGCAAATCTCGATGCCTTCGTCTTCAAAATACGCTCGCGTCGTCGCGATCTGTCCTGGTCCAAACTCCCCGCGACCGAGTAGATCCAAACTTCCGCCGACGGCGCGCAACTCAACGCCGTCATACCCCCACTTTCGAGCACCCGCGACGATCTCTCGCAGTTCCCAAGCCGGACAACCAAGTGTCGAGAAAGCCAGTTTCATACGTGTTGTCTATCCACAGATTACACAGATCGAATTTACTTATCTGTGTAATCTGTGGATTAAGTACCTCCGACGCGCCTCACGGCGTGAACTCGTATGCTCCAATGTCTATCGCTCCAAACACCGGTCGCGCCTGCGCCGTGCCTACTGCGAGCGCAGTATGGAACGGCGGTACAAATGCCGGCGGGAATAAGGGACTGATGAACGGGTGTCCTGCCGGACTCTGCGGATTGCCATTGCCGGCATCAACCAACTGACTCGTAGCCGTGGGATGCACATCATAGGTCGTGATGTTCACAAAACCCGGATTGGCTCCGGTGATCGTTCCGGTCCAGGCAGTCGGAATCAGCGCGGACCCCGTCGTCACCCAGTTATTGCTGCCGGTGCTGACACGACCGGTCACCCAACGCACACGCGTCTCCAACACGACCTTGTCGATCGGCGCCCCGCCAACGCGAAACATCACGTTGTTGTGCATCTCGAGACTCTCGATGCCGTTAAAGACCTCCACCACCGGACTCGTCTGTCCCTGGCGCAGGATGAAGGTGTTGTTGACGAAGCGATAACGACCATCAGTATCTCCGGTTCCGTCACCGCCAACGCGGGCCATGCGCGTGCCTTGCGTCGGAATGTGCTGAAACACATTTCCCACGACGTCAGAATCTTCACGCGCAGTCTCGTGGCTGACGTTCTTGTTGCCGTGCGGGTCTGGTCCAATCAGCTCGATCTCACCATAGAACCCACCCGACACCCAGTTGTAATAGATCTCGTTGCGTTCCGCGCGGCTCTTGATGTTGTTGCCGCCGTTCTGATCGTGCAGGTAGCAATACTGCATGCGAAACACCGACCCCGGGTGCGCAAATTCATCTGTCGCCATGTAAACCGGATGCTGTCCCGTGCCACTCCCGCAGTGATAGACCTCGACGTATTCCATCAACAACGAGCCGGAGTCAGTATCCGCGCCGAGTATTCCATGGGCCGGACAATCATGGACCACACAGTCACGCAAGGTGATGTCGTGGGCGTGGTGGTAAATGCCACGAAAGCTGCCGCCCGTGACGTCGAAACCTTCGAAGACGTAGTGGTCTGACAAACGAAACTCAACCGTGTTCGTGCCGCCCGAAATTACCGGACGCAAACCATTCACGCGAATCCCTCTGATCGTGACTTTGTTAACGTCAGTGCCGGGTCGCGTAAATATCAAATCACCCGGGTAAGTTGCATTTCCATCGACCTCCGCTATGTCGCCAGGGTTGAGCAGCGGTGCGACGTCCTGCAATTTCTTAAACGTCCTGGTCGGGCCCACTTGGTAAGTCACCGCAAAGGCAGTGCTACCGCAAACAGCAATCAGAAAGAGTGTGGTTATGAGGTATCTCATCGATTCTCCCTTCGTACGCGAGGTCAGGCGCCGTTTCCCTTGAGCGATGCGGTTCCAATCAAACGATTGGAAGCGTCAACGCCCCTTACCCTTGCTTCGCTTCGCAATCGCTTGCGCGAGTTTGTAGCGAGCACGTTCGTAATCATTCCCAGTCTCGGAAAATCCGATAGCTGGTCCCGAGTCGGAGAAAACACGGGGGACCACTGCTTGAAGACTTTCGTCAACTACTTCATCGAGTTTTAAGTGTCGCGCGAGGGTCAAATACTGATGGTCCTGTAGACCACGCCGGAAATTTGCAAGCTGAATCGTGGAGATCGGCCCGGCGATGCCGCGGTCCTGATCGGGATGGAGCTTGTCTTCACCCGGATAGATCAGGACGCCGTCGCCGTTTATGTAACCCTGATCGTCGACGGGTTTATTCGGTTGCCCACGGTTATCGAAGGTAATGGGATTGGCCCAGACGTTCTGTTTTCGCTCGCCTACTTTTTGCCTGTTGTGCTGCCAGTGCACGCCGTGCCAGTAAAAATAATTATCGACGCCGTGTTTGAAACAGGCCCAGATCGTCGCGCGCGGATCCGTGGCCGGAGCATCGATAACAATCGCGCCGGCAGCGGGACGACCGCCGTTATAGATCCAGTACTTGCGCCCGCGTTCACGCTCCTCGTTTGCACGTGCGATGTCGTAACCGAGCGGACCTGTATCCCAAATGTCGATCGCTCCGTCCAATTCCTTGACATAGTGTTTGGTTACGAACGTTGGCAACGCTTTGCCGGGACCCGGATTGGAGTGAATGTTTTCGGCGAGTTGGCGGATGTAGTTGTATTCGGACCGGCCGGGTTCGTCCGGCAGGTAAAGAAAAGTGAGCGCGTTCGGAAGCTTCTGGCGGAGAAACGAAAGCCAGCTATCCGCTTCGCGCCATGCACTGGCGCGTTCATCGAAACTCTTTCCGGGACCATAGAACGTGCGTGGGATGATCCGGTTCCCGACACCCAAACCCGGTCCTTCATAACCTTTCGCCTTGCTGAAATCGCTGCCGTCAAAGCGGCCCATTGCCGCGGATACCGAAGCGATGTCGTAACCATGGACCAGCTCGATGCGTTGGCGATGAGCAAAGCGGTGATACTGCGGATCGAGATCGCGACCCTGATAGAGTCTCGGTTGCAAACTCTCGTAATACACCATCGCGTCCATGCTGTTTTGATCCGGTAACGTAAAATCAAACAGCTCCAACTCGATTGGTATTGTTTGTTTCCGGCCGTCCGCGTCTACTGTGATTGTTCCCGAATACAGACCGGCAGGAAGAGCACGATCAGTGTAGACTTCGATCCATACGGCCTGGTTCAGCCCACTACCCACACGAAGCGGAAAACCACCCAAACCGGCGCGCGCATTCTCCGGAATCAGTTGGACCGGCTTCCATCCGGTGGGATCTTTGGGGGCCGCAGGAGAACCAACCTTGTAAACCCATTCCGCGTGTGAGGGAAGTTCGACATTCATGTAGTTGACTGAGAATATCTGGATCGGACGGCCGCTGTAGTTTGTCGGGTCGGCGGCCGGCGCCGTGTAGCTGATCTTCGCCTCGCCGCCTTTCTGGACCAACTGCGGCAGCGCGACCGTCAAATGCTCAATCCCACTTTGATCAGCTTCGATAATTAATTGAAAGGCAATGATCTCGTTGCGCGCGCCAAAGATCTTTACTTTCTGTCCATCCCAGGCCGAGTTTCCGCGCTTGTTTGGGTTTCTTAGATCGTCTCGTTCAACTTTCTCGCCGTCGTTCACGGCCCAAATCGCTCGGACCGAACAGAGCGAAATCTGAGCGCACACCACATAACAGACGAGTAGAATCGCGAGAGATCTGAGTTTCATTTTTCGACTGCCGATACTGGTTCGACCGCAACTGTTTGCCGTCGCAACTCGTCTGATTTGGCCGGCACACGACCGGCGCCGATGAATGC
>DASSEB010000314.1:0-8669 GCA_035696765.1 Pyrinomonadaceae bacterium
CATCATAGCTCGCTAATTGAAAGCCTACCGTATTCCCGTTTTTAAGTTTGTAGCTGCCGGCGACTTCACGCCGCACGCCATCCACCTCCTGGTAGATCATAGGCTTCCGCTGTCGGATGCAGCCGCCAGCCGCGTGCAGCACCAGCTCGCCCTCAGCATCAACTTCCAATTGGTCAGCGCCTTCGAAGCTAAGGGCAATCACGTCCGGATCCGTGCCCGGTCGTACGATGAAGTCATACTCCAGTTGCCGCTGATTGCCGTAGTAAACGAGGTCCACTCCGGGATACAAGTTCTGGTAAGCGATTTTGGCATAGGTCGAAATCCCAGTGCGCCACCGCCTGGGATCGTTACCGATGAAGTAATTGACTTTGCCAGGGAGTTCAACCTGCCCAGCCACCCGCGGCTTCTCATCGCTACCGGCGAATTTCATGCGCAGCACGGCCCCGGTGGCTGACTCGTTGTCATTCCGCCCATCACCTCTCTTGGGTGACGCAGCAGCGGCGCGCAAGGCCAGCACTGCCTCACGGGGCGTTAAGAACAACGTGTAGCCGCTACCGCGCGAAATGAAATCTACCTGAGGATCAGCCTGGCCCATGTTAGCCTCAAACCTCAATGGTAGTTGGCCATAAACCTCATTGAGCCGCGCCTTCGTGGCGGCATCGGGCTGAATCGTGGTCTCGTGCGACGCCTGCCTGACCATGCCGGCTAGCTGGGCGGCGTGATGACCTGCGCCCGGTGATCGGCTCCACGTTGCGCCGATCCAGGTTACCGCAACCAGCAGGAGGCTAAGAGAAAGAAATGAGTTCCTTGAAGCCCAGGAAAAAATGCGCGTCATTGTCTTCTCGGTCCTTTCGACAGCGAGCTATTTCAAAGGGCAAAGTGCGCCGCACACGCCGATGCTGGATCTAAAGGGGTAAGTTCCAGGGAGACGACGGGGGAAAAGATCGGGCGAAAGGATGAAACCACACTCTTTTCGACGCCCTCGATCGCCGTCTGCAAGACACGCTTGCTAAAGGATGTTCGCGAAGTCTTCTGAAAACGTCAGGATTATTAGTTTCTCATGTAAGAATGCCGCCTGAGTCCGGCGCAGCCTTCTCAAAACGTTGTACTGCTGATCCGTGATATCGAAGCGCGCGCAATGTCCTCACTCGCTTCCAGCCGTTGACAGCAAGGCGACTATGCTTGTTTGCTCCGGCTGTGATTGGAGACGCTTCCCAGATGCTTTTTCTCGTGACCAGCGGCGTCAGTCTATTAGTCAAATAGTTTAGAGGTCAAGTATTGGAATTGACCCACAGAATCTACTCGGAAGGGTGTTCGTTGCCTGAATGAATGATCCCGGAGGCGCCGGACGCAGCCTCCGCGTCTCCGCGTTTATGGCGCAGAGACACGGAGCGGTATGGACAGTTCTTAATCACTCCAATCGGATGTGGTCGATGCTCGTTTCGCCGGCCTCAACACGATTCTCTACTTGCTCAAGGTATTCGTCTTTGATCTCTAATCCATAGCGGATCAGTGAGCGTGTTCTTGGATCGACTCTGTTGTCGGTTGCGAGTTTTCGAGCGCGGCGTTTCAGATTCGCGTCGAGTGTGTGAGATTCTTGTTTGCGCGGTGATGCGCTACCATGCTTTGTCATGGTCCTTATCCTTTCTTGGAAGGTTGAGGATCTAGGGTCGATTTTGTGTTGGTCGCACAAGTCGGCCCGCTTCTTTTGACTTGGTGGATATCAGCAACCTAGCGCAAAAGTTTCGTTTGTCACCATATAATCTGGATCGCTGAGACTGATGACGCTCTTATTCGCATTTCTAATTGGACTCTTCGCCGGGTTGCGGTCGCTTACGCCTCCTGCCGCTGTCGCGTGGGCCGTGCACCTGGGTTGGCTCAGACTTGCGCGGCCATTGGCACTCATCGGCTCGCTTCCTGCCGTAATAATTCTGAGCGTGTTAGCCATCACGGAGGTGATTTTTGATAAGCTGCCGAATACTCCGAACCGCACTGCCCCTCCTGGAGTTATCGGCCGCATCGTGACAGGTGGCCTCACGGGCGCATGCGTTTCCCTTGGCGGCGGACGTTCGGCTTACGTGGGCGCCGGGCTGGGAGTGATCGGCGGAATCGTCGGTTGTTTCGCCGGCTATCACGCGCGCGCTCGGCTCGTAAAATCCCTGCGCCAGCAAGATTTCTACATTGCTCTGATCGAAGACCTGATTGCGATCGGTGGCAGCCTGTTCATCGTTTCGCGATTCTAGTGCGGCTGGTGAACGACGGTGAGCATTATTCCTTCATTCGTGCGCTTGAGTGTGGTGCTCATTTTACTAGCGCACTCAACCGCCCTCGCAATCACACAAACCGACTCGATTCCAAGAGGCCAGATCGTTGAAAGAGTTCAAGCGCTCAACGATTCGTCGGAAAGTTACGCCCTCTATCTCCCATCGAACTACACGCCGGATCGGAAGTGGCCGGTGCTGTACGCGTTCGACCCGGGTGCACGGGGCCGCCTTCCGGTTGAGCGTTTTAAGGATGCGGCGGAGAAGTACGGGTGGATCGTTCTTGGCTCGAACAATTCACGCAATGGCCCATGGGACGTAGTCGTCAATGCGTGGAACGCGATGCTGACCGACACTCATCAGCGTTTTGCGATCGACGACGAGCGCACGTACGCGACCGGTTTCTCGGGCGGCGCACGCGCGGCAGTCCGCATCGCGGTAGGCTGCAAATGCCTGGCTGGCGTAATCGCGAATGGCGCGGGGTTTCCCGTCGATCTCGCTCCGTCGCCACAAATGCATTTTGTTTTCTTTGGTGCAGCCGGCGTTGACGACTTCAACTATCCCGAACTCAAGACCCTTCAAGAACCGTTAACGAAAGCAGGCATGGTCCATCGAGTTCAGATATTTGATGGTCGTCACGAATGGCCACCAGTCTCGGTGGCGACGGCAGCAGTTGAGTGGATGGAATTGCATGCAATAAAGGCCGGCAAGCGGCCGCGCGCTGACGGCTTTATAAACGCAATCTGGCAACAGCTCCTCAATGACGCAAGAGCACTCGAAGAAGCGAAGAAATACAATGAAGCGTTTCAGCTCTATCGCGATCTGGCCCAGAGCTTCAAAGGGTTGCGAGACGTTGCCGAGATTGAAACGAAAGTAAACCAACTCGCCGATGGCCGCGAAGTGAAAGCCGCGCTCCGCGAAGAGCAGGGGCAGATTCGAAAACAACGAGAGTTGGAGGGCCGGCTGAATACTTTGATTGCCGGTCGTGATGGCGGAACTCCGAACCAAAGCGAAGACGCGTTTGATTCCGCGAACCTGTTGCCGAAAATTCTCAACGACTTGCGAAAGCAGTCAAAAGCGCCTGATGATTCCACTCAGCGAAGAGTCGCTCGTCGTGTGTTGGATGGTCTATTCGTAGGCCTGATTGAGCAAGGCATCAGTCTCCTGCAAACTGAAAACAAATACTCCGAGTCCATCAAGCCTCTTAAATTGGCGACCGAGGTCAACCCTGATCGACCCGGCGCGTTCTTCTACCTTGCATGGGCCTACGCTGCCAACCGCGACAAGAAGAAGTCATTGCAGTCTCTAAGCACAGCGGTTGAGAAAGGCTTTTCCGATGCTGCCATGATTACAACTAACATAGCATTTGATTCTCTTCGTAACGATCCGGAATATCAGCAGATCATGGCAAGGCTGAGGAAGTAATAAGTCGAGTGCGCAACGAGATGATGACCCAGAACGCTGATCTCCAGTCGGGCGTACTCTCGTCGCCAGCCGACGAGATGTTAGCTCGCGCCATCCGCGAAACGCTCAGGGCGCCGGCCAGCGATCGCGCCAGCCTCTTCGAGCAATTTGTCCGCGAAATAGAGGTCTACATGGCGGCTCATCCACAAGAACGCCCCTGGACCTGCACGGTCTATACGGGCACTGACGGTTCGCGAATATTTCGTGGTGGCCTGGGCCATTCACTTGTGATCGACCCGAATGGCCGGTTGTGGCGCGCACGCAGCTACGAAGACTTCGAGACCACCTACATATTCAGCGAGAAGAGTTGCACGATTGGCACGCTTACGCCGTTATTCGACCAGATGCGCGAGTACCAGCTTTGACAGCGACTTTCGCCGCTTCGTCACAAACAAGCACAAAGCACCAAACTCAAGGAATTCCTTTTGTACTTTTTTGTGGCTGAAGACCGTGTGAAGCGGTCCTGAGTTTCTCGTACCACTTCGTGGAAATCGGCGAATCAGCACCGCGGTTGAGCATCTCGTCGGCCGTGTGGAAGGCGCTAAGAATATCCATCAACCTCGTCTTACTCGTCTGTTCCCAAGCATCATTGAAAGCCGCAATTACTTGCGGCATGTATGAGTTGATTCGCAGGAAGTCCGTAATAAGTTCGTGATTCGCGCGGAACGAATGGTACAAGTCGGGCATTTCCTCTTGCACGAGAGCCGCCAAGTCCGCACGCTGGAACATCAGCTTGGCCACACAATACGAGAGACCTTGCGAATACGCGGTGATTCGATCGTGTTCCTCAGCATCAAACTTCGTAGTCGTTGCAATATTGAATGTTGTGTGAAACGTGCGGCTGATGTTCACTATATCTGACCTCAGTGGATTGTCCGCACCTTCATGCATTGCAGTCAGGACATTCTGAAACGTCCTCGCCTCCCGCTCAGTCTCGCGAAAACCGTTTGGACCATACATGGGATGGACGAACACTGCAGACAGTTTCGGATTGTTGGCTAGTTCGAGCGTGGCTGTAAGCGCGCGCCACACTCCTGCCTGGACCGATGGGATTAACCACAAAGTCTTTGATTCGGAAGCATCGCGACAACGGTAAACCAGTTCACATGCCAATTGCGCGTAGCCCGCCAGCGGTGTTGCAACTACTACGTGCCGAGCTTGCCTGAGCATGGATCTCTGCTCTTCACTCGGAGTGTCGCGCTCAACACTCGAAACAGTCTTATCGCAGACGTGCGGCAGGATGTCTCGCTGAAGGAACTGACCAAATTCTCCGGCGCCCCCGACAATCAGCACGTTCATGGTTTGTATTGGTCTCGCAGGTTCGAGCCTGCTCGGCTCACCAGATTTAGCAAAGTTGCTCACCTTCTCTGAATCCTCACGCTGCGATGAATTCGCCATAGCGAAAACATTTTTTGTTTAATTGACTTCCGCAAATCACAGGGCTAGCATGTGAGCCTCCTAAAAAGCGGGTAAACCCGACCGCCTCATTAGCTTCGCAAATAATGCCCAGAACGACTTTTGAGTTTGTAAACTGACGTACGCTTTCGTACTCCAGGAAAACTCGAAACTCTGCCCCCAAGCCTCGTATTTCCCCGGCGTTTCCACGTTCAGAATACACCTACCAAGGAGGTAAAAATGTCTTCGAGCAATCATTCCAATGAAAATCAGGAAACCTCACTTACCGCCAACCCAAACGAAACCAACATCCAATCCACTGCCAACAATACCCATAGCCGCCGGGCATTTCTCGGCAAAGTTACTGCCGCAACTGTCGCAGCCGGTATGGTCGGAGTTTCAGTGTCTAACTCAACTGTGCTGTCGCAAACAGATCCCAACTGCCCTGTCGGCTGTGAAGAAGGTCCGATAAAAGGATCCGATCGCGCCGTTGCCGCGCACCAACGTCGCATTTCGGCAGCCGACTACGAATTCAACATGCCCATTCCTTTGCACCCGTGCAATGGAGATGAGGCGCAGTTTGGCGCTGCTGTAAATTTCTTTGCGAGTTACAGCAAAGGCATGCCGCACCCGTCGATCTTCGGTGAAGTCGATCCGAATGCCTACTGCACTTACAAACGAGCGCTGGTGTCAGGCAAGCCATCTGACTTCGAACTGATTCCGCTTGGCTGTGGCGCCTGCACGACTGGTGTGCAGGGAGGCGCAATCTCGAGTGAGGCCGAATCACGATTGGCTCCGCCCGACGTATCTACACCTCCACAACAACGGCGACTTCAGAACCCACAAGCCGGATACAATTTCGATCTGGAAGGTAAAGACTATCACCAGCTCATAAACCACGTTCAGCAACTCACGCCCATAGCCTTTCCCGCTGCGTTTACTTTCAGGAGTAACGAAGAGGCTGTCGAGATCATTGAAAACTACTGGCAGGCGTTAACCCGCGACGTAGCTTTTATCGACTACATCAACCCGGACCCGACAGTCGCAGCCGCGGCGACTGAGCTAAACAGCTATGGGTCGTTGTACAAAGGTCCGCGTGACGGAAACGGAGCCGTGACTCCGCGAGTCTACAGTCGCGGGGTCCTTCCCGGCGATACGATTGGGCCTTATCTTTCTCAATACTTCCTGCGCACTATTCCTTATGGAGCGCAGACAATCGATCCGAAAATTAAATCGCCACTCCAAACGAAGAGTAACAACTTCCTCACTAATTTCAGTGAGTGGCTGTCGATTCAAAACGGGTGTACGCCTTCCCTCAAAACGCAATTTGATGCAACGCGGCGATACATTCGCAGCGGCCGGGATCTGGCCGAATACGTTCACAACGATGCGATTTATCAGGCGTACCTCAACACGGCCCTCATCCTGATGACGCCAAAGTCACTGGGTGGATTGGAAGTGCCACTCGATCCAAACAATCCATATCGCAGTTATTGCAGGCAGGACAACTTTGTCGAGTTCGGGCCGTCGCAACTACTGACACTCCTGGGCGAAGTTTCCGTGCGAGCCCACAAGGCCGTCTGGTATCAAAAGTGGCAGGTGCACCGGCGTCTTCGTCCCGAAGAGTTTGGTGCTCGAGTCCATTTCGCGAAGACGAATACAACCGCCAAACAGCGTTATCTGCTCAGCACGGTGCTTGATAACTCAAACGCTCTCGCCCAAACATTCGCAACCTACGGCACGTATTTCCTGCCACAGGCATTCCCGGAAGGCTCACCATTGCATCCCTCATACGGCGCAGGTCATGCGACCCTGGCCGGCGCGTGTGCAACGATCCTAAAGGCGTGGTTCGACGAATCTCTGGCTTACGCCAACTTTGCCCAACCAAAACAGCCGTCGCGCGACGGTCTTACGCTTGTAAACTACAACGATCCCGACGTGGCCCAGATGACAATCGGAACCGAGTTGAACAAGCTCGCTTCGAACGTCGCGATTGCGCGCAACCATGGCGGAGTGCATTGGCGCTCTGATTACACCGAATCTGTCTTCCTCGGCGAGCAGGTCGCAATTCAGTTATTGCAGGATTACGGATTCACATACAACGAAGACTTTATCGGTTTTGGCTTGACTAACTTCAACAACGCACAGCAGTTGGTTGGAGCAAAGCGCACGTCGTAACCGCAAATACGGAGATGCCACGGGTGGCATCAGCCACAAAAAGCACAGAAAGCACGAAAGGATTTCCCTGATTTTTGCGCCTTTTGTGCTTTTTGTGGCGAATCATTCTGGAGTGGAAGCAGCCCGAGGATAAGAGTCGCCTCGCGATGCCCTGCCGGGTCTCTAAGCGCAAAAAACCTAGCGAAATGCTGGTTTTGTTGAAGACTTTGCCGCTTGAGTGTGATATATGAGTGTCCGTTTGTTTTTCCAATCTAGTTCTCGTTGGAGGTGTTACACCAGACTATGGCGACCAAAGCCGGCACAGGCAAGAAGCGCATGACGCAATCGGAAGTAATCAACCACTTCTCTGAATCCACAGGAATGAAGCGAGCACAAGTCAAAGAGTTCTTCGAAGAAATGGCCACTCTCGCCGCCCGCGAAGTGAAATCAAACGGTGAGTTTGTTCTCCCTGGATTCGGAAAGCTCGTCAAATCCGAGCGAAAAGCCCGCGAAGGCCGGAACCCCGCTACGGGCGAAACCATTCAGATTCCCGCTAAGACCACCTTGAAATTCCGAGTTGGAAAGGGAATGAAAGATACCGTGCTACCAAAAAAGTGAACGTCCGGCACTATTATTTTTCAGCATCGGCGCCGCCCCTATTACGGCAGGAACTCGGGCGGCGCCTTTGTCCATAGTCGTAACCTGTTAGTTTCAAGCCATCTCATCAGCCCGGTAACCGGATTTAACACCCCGGAATAAAAAGTTCTGGACGTCCGTTCCTTCCCTCGTTATAATCTCACGTTTCGCTGAACACCCCTGCGGCAAGCCTTATATGCCAATCTTTGTTTTGGGGTTTTACCCCCAATCTAAAGCTTTGCCTTGGGGTCGAAGGCTGCATCCAAGGGGGTTTTGGGAGCATCTATAGTTCATACATTGAATCGCGAGATTCGTTAGGAGGAGTGAGGGCAATCGTGACTTTTGATACACACTTGCCGCTGAATGAGCGGCTTATGAGAATTGACCATATACAGGCGCGGCGTTATTCAAAGCTCAATGGCGTCGCTCTCGAGATAGCTACAGAAGGTATCGTCAGACACTTGAAAGCGTGCGACCGAATGGACGTTAATCCGGAGACTTCGGCAGTGCGCGAGATCATCGATGATGCGCTGAACGGCCGTCGCGTGTTCGCTGAAACAAAGGAACATACGCGCGCGGCGTAAGCCTAATCTCTCGTGTTTTACAAACTGAGATCGCCCACCCCTGGGCGATCTCTTTTTTGTTCTTTGAGCGCATTCAGGCGCGGTTGACATCGGTCTTTGACGTGCTAACATGCGGGAAATTGAATGTGCCCCTGTAGCTCAGCGGATAGAGCATCTGCCTTGTTGGAGCCTT
>DASSEB010000315.1:0-4343 GCA_035696765.1 Pyrinomonadaceae bacterium
ATTTGACCGTGGCGCGCTGGCTCTGATCAAAGGTGACGCGAATTTCAGCCGCCTTGTTTGGTCCAAGATATTTTTCTTTGAGCGCGTCGAAGTATCGCAGCAGTCCCTTCAACGTGTTTTCGTCGTCGCCCGGACCCGCCACTCGCGGGTCGCCGGAGATCTGCATGCGATAAAGCATGTCGGTGTCAAACACGCCGGCAGTAGGAACCGAGGCAAAGGTAAGAGCCATCACGACCTTCTCGCCGCCGCCGGTGTCGGCGCTGGGAAAGCCGAAGAAGTCGTACAGATCCGCCGCGCTAACGTCGATATCGGAGAAGATCGAGTTTACGGCGTTTGGATCGTTGTGGTCAGCCATGGATTGCCACCCTCTGTGTCGGACTAAGCTGTTAAAGATTATTAAGACTCGGCTCGAGTCTCCGGATCAAATCGTGAGAACGAGGAGTAACTGGCGCACTCCCTGGTGTTGTTGGCTTGCTCAAATCGCGGCGCATTCTATCAAACACTCGCTTGGCACGAAATACTTTTTTACACGGTTGCAGTCCTCTCAGCTGACCTCTCAATAAAGATGGTTGTAGGTAACGAAAACGTTAGCGGGGAATCTCCGATACTCACCTAACCGAAGGTTACCTCGAGGTAACTTCTTGACCTTAAACTCGCGCGTCACTACTGTGTCCCCATGAAAACCCTGGGCACGCTCGTTATTTTGCTTGTGGCCCTTCCAGCCTTTGCTCAAACCACTCAACGCGACGGCCAGCACGATTTTGATTTTGAAATCGGCACCTGGAAGACGCACTTGAGACGTTTGGTGCGTCCGTTAACTGGCTCGACGACGTGGGTCGAATACGACGGCACGACTGTTGTCCGAAAGGTGTTCGATGGACGCGCGAACCTGGTCGAGCTAAAAGTCGATGGTCCAGCCGGACACTTCGAAGGTCTCAATCTCCGTCTTTACAATCCGCAATCGCGCCAGTGGAGTCTGAACTTTGCCAACATTAACGACGGTACGTTGAGCACACCGACGATTGGTGAGTTCAAGGATGGGCGCGGCGAGTTCTACGACCAGGAGGCGTACAACGGTCGCGCCGTGCTCGTGCGGTTTGTCATCACGAAGATCACCGACGATTCGTATCGATTCGAGCAGGCGTTCTCTGAGGATGGCGGCAAGACGTGGGAAGTAAACTGGATCGCTGTCGACACGCGTGTGAAAGAAGGGAAGTAGATCACACCAACTGCATTTGACGCGCCAGCTCCGTGGCAGTCTGTGGGCGATCGTCAGGATCTTTTGCGAGTGCGTGCATGATGCCGGTTGAAATTCTTCGCGGTATGCCGAGCGTTATTTCGAGCGGCGGAGGCGGTTCGTACAAGTGCCTGTTAATCACGCCTGAAACTGTTTCCGCTTCGAAGGGTTTCTGGCCCGAGAGTATCTCGTAGAACATCGCGCCCAGGCTGTAAACATCTGAACGCGCATCAAGCGGCTCGCCGAGGCATTGCTCCGGCGACATGTAGAAAGGCGTCCCGACTACCGCTCCCGTCGACGTTCCACCTGCATCGGCGAGCAGTTTTGCAAGTCCGAAGTCAACTACTCTCACACTCTCTACTTCGAAGTCATCGTCAGGCGCGACTACAAGAATATTCTCCGGTTTAAGATCGCGGTGGACCACGCCTTGCCGGTGCGCGGCGCCGACACCGGCACAGATCCCACGCATCAATCGTACTCCGCGCTCGACAGAAAAATGATCTTCACTGCGCAGGAGTTCGCGCAGCGGCGTTCCTTTTATGAATTCCATCACGATAAAAGCCGGCGCGTGCTCGTCATCCGTCTCGCCGAAATCGTGAATCGTGATGACGTTTGGATGACGCAACATCGCAGCAGCGCGTGCTTCCCTGCGAAAACGCGCGAGTGCAGCGTCGTCCTTGACGTATTTGTCCGTCAGGATCTTCACCGCCACGTCGTCCCCGATGTGAACGCGACGCGCCCGATAGACCACGCTCATGCCGCCTTCGCCGAGACGCGCAACGAGTTTGTACTTGCCATCGATCACGTGTCCGATGAGCGGATCGGGATTAGCGAGGCGAACGGTCGGAAGAGACGAATAAAAATGCGTTTCGTAGTACGGATGCGTGCCCGCGCCCGGCAATGTCAGCGGCGAGCCGCATTCGGAACAGAACAGCGCTTCCTTGTTCAGGAACAGTTCACACGCGGGACAAAAAGGATTATCAGATCTCAGTTGCGCGAGCATCTGGTCCAGTTTGTCCTCGATTGTCTCCAACTCTGTTGAGGAGCTGCGCAGTTCACCATTTATATCGAAAAGATAGTACGCAGGCACCTGCTCCGGTCCGTTCAGAAAAGCTTTACCGAACGTGTGGTTGTTGTCGAGTGCGCAGGGCTCTGTGAGATTGAGACGCGCGATCGCATCGCGGACTGTTCGCGCCTCTTTTTCGACATCGGACCGCGGGACGTGCACGGCGACGACACGCACTCCTTCGCGTTTTCTCTGATCGCGCAGTTCGGCTACCTGGGCCAGATTCGTTCTGGATGATTCAGAGCTGAGCGACCAGAAGTGAACGAGTGTGGGATGACCTTTGATCTCGCGGGGGGTAGTTTTCCGGTTGAGCCACTCGGTGGCCTGTTCGAAAGCCGGCAACTGTAGATCAACTTTCATTTATCTTGACAGGAGTGACAGGAATTACATGTCAATCTGGATGAATCATGTAAAGTCCTGTCCTCGCATCCGGAATCCATCATTCCTCGGAAGTTGTCGGGTCGATAATCGTCTTGACTTGCGCCACGTGATTCGCCGGAAAACCGCCGCGACGCGCATGCTCGTGGATCAATTCCTCATTCGGCGCGACATACACACAATAAAGCTTGTTGTCGGTGACGTAACTGTGCACCCACTGAATCTGCGGTCCCATCTCGTTCAAAACGTTGCAGGATCGCTGCGACATTGTCTTCAGCTCCGCCGGAGACAGCTTGCTCGCTCCGGGTACTACTCGCTCAATAACATACTTTGGCATGATTCTTCTCCTTTATCACTGCATCTCAGTTAATAATTGCTCAAACTCCTGATCTCCGCGCATTGAATCAAACGCGTTATCCGTTCTGGCCCAATGCGCGACTGTCTTAAACCCACTGTCATACGCGCGCCGCAACAGAATTAGTGACGCTTGTTTTTCTCCGAGAAGCGCGTAAGTGCAGGAACAGTTGTAGACGGCCAAACCGTCGTTCGGCTCCAACTCCAACACACGCTTCAACGTTGCATTCGCTTCTTCCTGACTGCCAAAACGTGCGTACGCTTCGGCAAGCCGGCTCATCACGATAACGTCGTCGAGACTAGCTTCGAGTTTGCGTGACGTGATCTCGACAACCTTCAGTTCCGCTTTTTCCGCCGACTGCACCTTCGATAGCTTTCGATAAATTCCTGCGAGGAAAATCCATGAATCTTCGTCGTACGGCTTTAGCTCCGCCGCCCGGCGATAATATTTCAAAGCGCCCTGGAGGTCGTTCGATAGTTCGGCGATCATTCCGAGCCTGAGATAGCCGGGATAGTATTCGGAGTTCTCCTTGAGAATCTCCTCGATGTTACGCTTTGATTCGGAAAATCTTCGGTGATGGAAATAGACCATGGCGATGCCGAACTTCGCGTCCAACAACGTCGGTTCGAGTTCCAGAGCTTTCTGGTTCATCTCGATTGCCTTGGTCAGCCAGGAGGAATTGCCGTCGTACCATTCGTACATCGACGAATACGCTTCGGCGAGTCCGGCATAAGAGGATGCAAAGCTCGGATCGATTGCAACCGCGTTTGCAAACATCTCGATCGCGCCCTCCGTATTTCGCTTGCCCTTCAGATACAGCAACTCGCGGCCGCGCATGTAAAAATCGTAGGCCCGCAGATCGTCGGTCGGCTTCTGTGTCAGCAGTTGTCGCTCAGAGTCCGACAGTGAGATCTTCAGCGCGTGTACGATATTTTGCGAAACTTCATTTTGCAGATCGAATATGTCTTCAACCAAGCGATCGAAACGTTCGGCCCAGAGGTGATAGCCGTCGCGCAGGCTGAGGAGCTGTGCGTTGATGCGGATTCGATTGCCGGCCTTCCGCACACTTCCTTCGAGAATGTAATTGACGCGCAGTGCTTCGCCGACGTGTCGCGTATTTACTTCCTTATTACGGAAGGGAAGCACGTCCGTGCGCGATACGACTTTGAGTTCCTTGATCTTCGAAAGGTCCGTGATGATGTCTTCGGTAATGCCGGCGCAGAAGTAATCACTGTCCTTTTCCGCGTTCATGTTTTCGAAGTAGAGAACGGCGATAGACTTTTCGGGAACACTTTCTGTCGGGATTG